>NZ_JAYWCK010000063.1:0-2359 GCF_043780635.1 Flavobacterium sp. | reverse complement strand
TAAGTGAAATCATTATTTTTGTTGAATAAACAAATTGTTTATTCTTGAGTCCGAAATGAAATACCTAAAATCAATCTACTTTATCTTTCTTTTATCAATTTTTATGGGACAAAACACAGAAGCTCAGGACTGGGCAAATTTAAACAAATACCAAAAAGAAAACGCCACTCTCCTACCTTTGACACCTGAACAAAGAAGAATCGTTTTTATGGGTGATTCCATTACTGAATTCTGGTCCATTATAAACCCCGAGTTTTTTAAGGGAAAGCCATATGTAAATCGAGGCATTAGTGGGCAAACTACACCTCAAATGCTCATTCGTTTCCGGCCTGACGTGATTGCCTTAAAGCCGGATGTTGTAGTTTTATTAGCGGGGATTAATGACATTGCTGGAAATACAGGTCCTTCAACTGTGGAAATGATATTCGACAATATTATCTCGATGGCTGAATTGGCCAAAGCCAACCATATTAAACTGATTTTATGTTCCCTATTGCCTGCCTATGATTTTCCTTGGTCATCAGGAAAACAACCTGCAGAAAAGGTGGCGAGTCTCAATAAAATGATACAAAAATACGCTGATGCTAATGGGATTTTGTATCTCGATTATCATTCGGCTATGGTGAATGAACAAAAAGGATTGAACTCCGCTTATTCAGACGATGGCGTACATCCCAATAAAGCAGGCTATGAAGTAATGAATCCTTTAGTAGAAAAAGCGATAGCAAAAGTGATGTCCAGTAATAAATCTAACCTATAAAAAAATACAGATGAACTATCGAAAACTTGGAAAAACCAATTTCAACATCTCCGAAATAGCCCTTGGCACATGGCAAGTGGGTGGAAAATGGGGTTCTCCCTTCAATGACAAGACTGCAGACGAGTTAATCAATACCGCTATTGATAATGGCGTGAATTTTATCGATACCGCCGATGTTTATGAAAATGGATTGAGTGAAACTGCCGTAGGAAGAGTAGTTCGTTCTCGTTCGGAACGCATTTATGTTGCCACGAAATGCGGGAGACACGTCAATCCACACGTAAATGAAGGCTACCAACCTAAAGTCTTGCAGAAATTCGTGGAAGATAGCCTCAAAAGAACCGGACTTGACACCCTGGATTTAATCCAGTTGCATTGTCCACCAAGCGAGGTGTATTTTCGCCCCGAAATCTTTGAATTGTTTGATCGATTGAAAGTGCAGGGAAAAATTCAAAACTTGGGCGTCAGCGTCGAAAAAGTGGATGAAGCGATGAAAGCCATTGAATACCCAAACGTGACCACCATACAAATTATTTTCAATCTTTTCCGACAAAAACCATCTGAAGTGTTTTTCAAGGAAGCTCAAAAAAGAGACATTGGCATCATCGCCAGAGTTCCTTTGGCCAGCGGACTTTTGACAGGATTATTCGATTCTAAAACAATTTTTGGAGCACAAGACCATAGAAACTTCAACCGAAACGGAGAAGCTTTCGACAAAGGAGAAACTTTCTCCGGAATCGATTATGAATTGGGTTTAAAAGCCGTGGAAGAATTGAAAGCTTTGTTTCCTGGAGTTACCAATTTGGCTCCAATTGCTTTGCAATGGATTCTGTCTTTTGATGAAATTAGTTGTATCATTCCCGGAGCCTCAAAAGCCAGTCACGTACAATCGAATTTATCGGTGTATGATTTACCTATATTGACACCTGAGAAAATTGCGGTGATGAACCAAATCTACGAAAAGTATATCAAGCCGGAAGTACATCCGTTGTGGTAATCCATTTCGGAAAAATCACTGCCAATTCCGTTTTCTAAGGTCTTGGCATCCTGAATTATGAATGGATTCAGAAGAATTGAAAAGTTAGGCCTTCTTCTTTGATTCGTGTTTTTTAAGGCCGTTTTTTAAGGCGAATTCAGGGATATAAATGGAGTATATTTCATCGTATTTACACTTGTTTTTTCGATACACTTTTCATACACTATAGTGGGCTTTGGGTGGGCTTTGAGTGGGCTATGGTATGGACCATAAATTGTCTTAAAAACCCATACTAATTATGGACTAAATCCTTAACTCTATTTGCCTCTTTTTTGCTCAAAAACAAAACTATACTGAAGCCGTTTTTAAACAAAAAAACCACCCCAAATTGGGATGGTTTTGATTTGAATGCTTATTTAAAAAATAGTTACTGTTTGATCACGTTTACGGCTTTCATGTTCTCGCCTTGTTTCACAATGGTAAGATATTCCCCTCTTGGCAATTCTTCACCAAACTGAATAGGCTGACCGTCGGTTTTTTCGATGCGTTTCACCATTCTGGCAAGCATATCGTACACCAGGACTTCCACTTTTTCGTTATGGCCTCCTTCCACAAGCAGGGTA
>NZ_JAYWCK010000062.1:0-2885 GCF_043780635.1 Flavobacterium sp. | reverse complement strand
ACAATGGAAACAAAAACAACTCTTTGATAATCAGGTAGTTAGAAAACAAAAAGCATTCAAAATATGAAAGAGCTTATTAACACATTAGACAACCTACCTCACAGGGTTATTTAGAAATTTCTTTTCATGTAAAATTGAGCATATTGAATTTGTCTATGAAACATTCTAAAATAAAATTTATCCCGTTTATTTTATGATTATATTCTTTTAGTGTTGATGATTGTACATGTATAAAGGTTTTTTGGGGTTAATTTAAGCAAATAAGCAAAAAATCTAAATAGTTGCTTAATTAACACTACATTCAACAAATAATTATCGGTAAAAATGAAAACTACCCACTCAAAACAAAATAAAAAGGTAATTACTCAAGCAGAAATACCTTCTCAATCGAGTGCTAATGGGAAAGAAAAAACAGTTGACCCGCAAGAACTAAATCCATTAATTACTCTTGAACCAATTTCAAAAGAAGAACATCCTTTTACGGTCGTTGCTATTGGTGCTTCGGCGGGAGGACTTGAAGCCATTACACAATTTCTACAAAACCTTTCACCAAACACAGGTATGGCATATATTTATGTGCAGCACCTTAGTCCCGATCATAAAAGTATGCTTACCCCGATTTTATCGAAAGTAACTCCTATGAAAGTGCAGGACATTGATGATATGGAAAAGATGGAACCAAATAATTTCTATATTATCCCTTATAATAAAGAAATTGAAGTAGTTAACGGACACATAAAATTATTGCCACGGCTTAAAAATAGAATGTCTAATCTTTCTATTGATGTATTGTTTTCTTCCTTAGCCGAAACCCACAAGGAAAATGTTATTGGAATTGTGCTATCGGGTAGTGCAAGTGACGGCACACGTGGTTTAAAAGAAATAAAGTTGGCTGGAGGCATTACCTTTGCCCAAGATAATACTGCTAAATTTAGCAGTATGCCTAACTCTGCCATTGCCGAAGGCGTGGTCGATTTTGTCTTATCACCCAAAGAAATTGCCATTCAATTAACATGGATTGGTAAACATCCGTTGGTTAAGCAAAATGCGATAAAAACTGCACCCGAAGATGAAATTGAAAACAACAATCCCGATTTAAAAATTATTTTACAATTATTACATAAGAAAAAAAACGTTGATTTTAGCTATTATAAAATGAATACCATTAAGCGGCGAATGTTGCGTAGAATAGTGATTCATAAAATAAAAACTATTAAAGAATATGCAGAGATAATTTCTCAAAACGAAAATGAATTAAATATACTTTATCAAGATTTGCTGATTAATGTAACCGATTTTTTTAGAGATACCGAAGCTTTTTCAATTTTAAAAAGCACCATATTTCCCCGCCTTTTAAAAAATAAAATACAAGGCGATACCATACGAATTTGGGTGGCCGCTTGTGCCACAGGAGAAGAGGTATATTCAATTGCCATGACTTTACTCGAAATCCAAAAGAAAAAAGCCATATTTATACCTTTTCAGATATTTGCTTCTGACCTAAGTGCCGACGCAATTGCGGTGGCTCGAACTGGTGAATATTCACTGCAACAACTTACCAATGTTTCACCCAAACGACTTCAGCAATTTTTTGAAAAATCAAAAGATAAATACCGCATTTCTAAATCTTTGCGTGACGTTTGTGTATTTGCCCAGCACAATATTTTGAGCGACCCGCCCTTCTCTCGTATGGATTTTATCAGTTGTCGCAACTTTCTTATTTATCTGGATACTATCGCTCAGAAAAAAGCCATCAACACTTTTCATTATTCCTTAAAAGATGAAGGATACCTGATGCTTGGTAAATCTGAAACTATTGGTACTTCAACACAACTTTTCACGATTCTTAATAAAAAGTATAAATGTTATATACGTAAAAAAAATTCGGGTTCACACAGAATTTCTGATATTGCAACTCGCATTTCGCAAACAAATATGCCTGAAAAAAATACTGTAACACACATTATCCCTAAAAATATCAACACCCTTGGTAATATTTTTGATGCCATGCTTTTGGCTCAATATGTGCCAGCCAGTGTCATTATTAATCATGATTTAGAAATCCTTCAATTTAGAGGTTCTACATCATTATATCTCCAAAACTCATCGGGCAAAGCCAGCTTTAATATCTTAAAAATGGCTCATATCGAAATTACATTCGAGTTAAGGAACGCCATTCATCACGCCATAAAGACAAAACAAATTGTCCATAAAATGGGTATCGAAATGAATCGTGATACCAAAAAAAATATAGTTCAAACTACAAATATAGAGGTTATCCCGTTAACTTTAGAAGGAGAAGAGCCTATGTTAATGATAATTTTTACGGGAAGGCAAACCGAAATATTGCAAAATTCAAATGAAGGAAAGAGCATTAATTCAGTTGCCAAAGACCGTAGAATAAAAAAATTAGAAGAAGAATTAGCGGCTGCACGTGCCGATATGGGTTCAATCACTCACGACCAAGAAGCGGCTAATGAGGAACTCCAAAGTGCCAACGAAGAAGTTATTTCAAGTAACGAAGAACTTCAAAGCCTAAACGAAGAACTTGAAACTTCAAAAGAAGAAATAGAATCTACTAATGAAGAATTGACAACCAGCAATCAGGAACTACACGCCCGTATTCAACAAATAGAAGAATTATACACTTATTACGAAGGTATTATTGCCACTGTTCACGAACCAGTACTTATTCTGGATAAAAATATTCGGGTTAAGTCTGCCAACAAGTCGTTTTGCAAAATGTTTCGTGTAAGCGAAGACGATATTATCGGAATATCGTTGTATAAATTAGGAGACCATGAATGGAATATTGCTCGTTTGCGTGAACTTTTAGAAGAAATTGTTCCAAAAAATATTCGTTTTCACGATTTTGAAGTGGTACA
>NZ_JAYWCK010000061.1:0-30403 GCF_043780635.1 Flavobacterium sp. | reverse complement strand
ATAGGTTAAATCATCAGAAGTAGTTCCTGTTATAGTACCAACACAAACATCGGTAGTAGTAGGAGCCGTAGCCGTAGCCGAACATTCTCCGGTTGCATCCGCAATAGTTGGTTTAACTGGTTTTGTAATATCGTCAACGATTACATTTTGATTGGCAGTAGTTGAGTTACCACTACAGTCAATAAATGTCCAAGTCACAACAGTTGTCCCTTGAGTAGTAATTGGGAAAACAGTTGAGGTTGTTCCTGTTATAGTTCCAGAACAAAGATCGGTAGTAGTAGGAGCCACTGACGTTCCACTACATTCTCCAACAGTTACATCAACAAGTGTTGGAGTTACAGGATTAGTTGTATCTTTTTTGGTAATTATTTGAGTATATGTTGAACTTATATTACCACAATTATCAATTACTGTCCAAGTATTGGTATAAGTTCCAGAATTAGCACAAGATCCCACAACAAAAGCGCCAGAAACTTTAATTATATTAGTAACGTCTAAATCACAATTATCCGCAGCAATAGGAAATAACGCTTGAGCAGCAATTAAACCAGCTGCATCGCTACATTCTACAGTTATATCTAAATTACCAGCAGCAGTTGTCCAGGTAGGGGCTGTATTATCAACTACATTAATTATTTGTTTGAAAGGAGCGCTAGTGTTACCACAAGCATCTGTAGCAGTCCAAGATCTTACAATCACGGTGTTACCTTCACAAGCTGTAGGAGAAATACAAACACCTGTGAATTCTAATGTTCCAGATGCAGGAGTATCTTTTCTTCCAAAAAGAGTCCAAGTACCATTCATCGGTCCGGTAAGATCCTCAAAACGGGTTCTGTAATTTCCATTAAAACCAGCTATGGTATTTATTGAAGTTCCTCCATTTGGTTCAAAATTACCTGGACCAGCAGCAATGTTATCAGAATTCACCCATTTTGTGTAACTAGATGTACTTGGATAAAATGTAGGGCTGTATGTTGTAGAACCAGCTATTTCGCAGTTTCCACCATCACAGTAGGAACCAACTAGAACAATTCCATCACCACTAGGGGCGATAAGGATAAATTCAGCATTTCCTTTTCCTTGGTTTGTTGTAAACTCCATAGCTACTTTTTGGATTTGACCAGCAGTTAAGCTATTATAACCAGAAATTTCTACAGGATAGTAATATCCTTGACCTTGATTCATTTGGGTATTAATACTATAATCAAAACAAGAGGCATCTGTATAAGATACTTTTGGACTTGAATCACAACTGTCTTGAACATTTGTTGGAGAATTTCCAGCATTAGGTGTTGAATTGTAATTACATGTAGCGTCTTTTATAATAGTATAATTAGCTGGTCCGGTAAAAGTTGGAGCAGTAATATCCTCAACTGTTATAGTTTGAGATTTTGTAGAAGTATTTCCACATGCATCTTTAGCAGTCCAAGTTCTTGTTACAGAATAATTACCTGCACAAGTTGGAGTTCCTGCAGTTGTTACATCATTGTATGACAATGAAGGATTGGGATCAACGCTGTCAGTAGCAGTAGCAATAGTAAACGAAGGTACATTAGGGCACTCAATAGTAGTGTTTCCAGGTAATTGACTAATTACTGGAGGAGTTCCATCACCGTCAATAATAGTGGCGCTTGCTGTTGTTGTACAACTTTTACTATCTGTTATTAATACATTATAAGTTCCAGCTGCTAAACCACTTGGATTTTGAGCAGTTGAGATAACTGTTACATTATCTCCCGTTTTCTTCCAGGAATAATTAAAAGGAGCTGTTCCGCTTTGAACAGTCAATGTAATATTTCCATCAGAATCTCCAGCACAATAAAGTGATTCTCCAGTTGCACTTGCTATGATAGCTGGAAATATCTCTAAGCTAACAGCTGTTCTGCTGTTGCTTTTGCAACTTGTTGTATTGTTTGCAGCTTCTGCATAATAGGTTTTTAAACCTACTGTACTCCAGGTTGGACTTGCAACTACGTTTCCGTTTATTGCTGCATCATACCAAATGATACTAAAACCTGACGGTACTGTCGCTGTCGCAGTCAATGTTTGGATTGGACTTGCTTTACATTCCGCTATATTTCCTCCAGTTATAGGCGCAGCTGGTGCCCCTGTGATCGTTAAAGTAACGGCTGTTCTTGTTACACTTGAACAAGTTCCATTGCTATATTGTGCATAATAGGTTGTTGATCCAACAGTATTTCTTGTTGGACTTGCAACTACACTTCCGTTTGTTGCTGCATCATACCAAGTGATTCCAGTTGTGGACGACAAAGCTGAGTTAGCATTCAATGTTTGGATAGGGCTCTTTTCGCATTCGGTAATGTCTCCTGAGCTAATTGGCGCAGCTGGTGCCCCTGTAATGGTTAAAGTAACGGCTGTTCTTGTCAAACTTGAACAAGTTCCATTCGAAGCTTGAGCATAATAAGTTACCGTTCCAACGGTATTTAAAGTTGGACTTGCAACCACAGTTCCATTTGTTGCTGCAGTATACCAAGTGATTGTTCCGCCCGATGCAGTAGCAGTTAATGTTTGTATTGGCGAAGCTACACACACGGTTTGATCTCCACCAGAAATAGGAGCGTTTGGCGCAGCATTCACTGTTATTTTAGCAGCATTTGAAAAAAATGAATTTACACAAATACCTGTATTTAGAATTCTAGCTCTGTAGTAATGATCACCTACATAAAGTAAACCAGGAGCATATACATACAATCCTGAAGTACCAGCAATATCAGTAAAATTTATTCCGTCTGTGCTATCTTGCCAAGATTGAATAGTAGTATTTATACCACCGTTTATAGATAAGGTAAGTGGAGTACTACTTGTTCCTTGACAAATAGATTGGTTGGGAGTAACACTTCCTGAAAGAGGCACACCAAAATTCAGCGATTGGCTAGTGCACATTGAAGAATTGGTAGCTCCACCAGAAACCGAAGCATATCGTGCAACATTTATAGTTCCAGGTTGTGTTGTATTACAAGGATCAAAACCAATAGATGTAAAAGGAATATAAAACTCTACAAACTTTTTATCACCTCCAGCACAACCATTAGAATCTCCATTTTTTCCGCTCAATCCGCCTGGTACTAAGGTAATTTCAGTTACCGTTGTTGAAGTAGCATTTTGGAATAATTTAGTTGCGCCCGTATTAGTATTGATTTGAAGAATATATTCAGCCCCTCCAGCTGCAGGTCCACTTCCAAAAGATGAATCTGTTATTAAACCAGTTGAACTATTATTGTCTTTATCAATATATATTCTAATAAGTGCGGTACCTGCGTTACCAATTTTAAAAGCCAAACGAAGACTCTGTCCTAAATTGTCAACTTTAGCCCATATTTGGCCTATTTCACAAGTACCACCTGAGCTAGGTAAAGCACCAGTGGTTAATTGACCTAAATATTCATCTCCTGATACACTTGGTCCAGGACAATAACTACCATCGAAAGAATTAGGCTGCGCATATGAATTACTAACGAACATAAAGAAAGCCAGTAAAAGAAGGGTAAATTTAGTTTTCATACAATTAAATTTTAATTTATTGTGTGTAATATTTGGGTTTTTGTACTAATTTATTTTGTATCATTTAAATTATAAATCACGCTTGTATTTTATAATTCATAACATTTCAAAACAAATTTATATACTATGTTGTTTATCGATACTTTTTTTCTACGAATTACCTAAATACTCGTTGAAACGACAATTTTTTGTTATTTTCATGCTTTTTATTGTCTTATTTTTTATAATTTATTCGATACTTTACTCACTATTTTTAGCCAAATTTTGACAATAAATAGATGGGTTTATATCTTAATCATTTCTTTTCCTTATTCAAATCTAATTTAAAATTCAATTACTTTGACAAAAATCATCGATAAAATGCAAAAAAACACTGTTTAAGTGCGTATATGAATGTTTTTATAATAAAAATATTATAAAAATGAAATAAAAAATAATGCTTCTTTGAATGTTAAAATATTTAACATCTTAAAAATCGATTCAATATTTCAATTTTTAAGGAATAAATTGATCGGTGATTTTTCATTAAAAGAGTTTTTAAAGAATTATACATCCTTATCAGAAAATAATTTGTAATTTGTAGTCTTCTAAATTTATATAAGCATAGTTTAATAGAAAATTAAATATTCCCAAATATGAAAAATCTAATAATAATTCGACACGCAAAATCAAGTTGGGAAGCTCCACTAAAAGATATTGATAGGCCATTAGATCAGCGAGGAATTACTGATGCGCATTTGGTTGCTACAAATTGCAATAAATTTGTTCCTTCTCCCTCTGTTATTTGGAGTAGTCCCGCAAAAAGAGCTTCGGAAACGGCAATGATTTTTGCTCAAAATATTTTATATCCCATCGAAAGTATCGTTTTTAAACAAGAACTTTATACTTTTGATGAAAACCAATTGGAAAAAGTGATCAAATCTTGTAGTAATGTTTTTGAAAATGTGATTCTTTTTGGACATAACGAGGCTATTACAAATTTTGTTAATAAATTTGGAGATGTTTTTATTGGCCATGTTCCTACAGCTGGGTTTGTATGGCTACAATTTGATACAGATAGTTGGGGAGAAATAAAAAAAGGAAAAACTAAAAAAACTATATTCCCTAAAAATTTAAAATAAACATTGTGCATAAATATAAGTATATAGAAAGAGAAAAAAGTTGGTTAACTTTTAATGCACGTGTGCTTCAAGAAGCTTCAGATAATTCAGTGCCGTTATTAGAAAGGCTAAGGTTTTTGGGTATTTTCTCCAATAATTTAGATGAGTTTTTCAGGGTTCGATTTGCAGCAATTCGAAGATTGAGCTTGTCTGGTATATCTGGCGAAAAAGTACTTGGTGGTATATCAGCCCAACAATTAGTTAAAGATATTACTGAAATAGTTATCCAGCAACAATCCGAAAGTTTACGGATTTTAAATAATATTGAAAATAAACTCGAGACCGAAAATATATTCATCATCGATGAAAACCACATTTCAGAGGAACAGGAAATATTTTTGAAAGACTTCTTTATTCAAAAACTGAGTCCTGAATTGATTACCATAATATTAAACGATTTGGCAGAATTCCCTATATTGAAAGATACAGTGGGGTATTTAGCGATAAAATTGGTAATGAAACATAATGCCGAAGTTCATTATGCAATGATTGAAATTCCCAATACGATTAACCGATTTGTAGTTTTACCTTCCAAAGATAAAAAGCAATATGTTATTCTGCTCGACGATGTCATTAGGCACCATTTGAGCAGCATTTTCAATATTTTTGATTATGAGAGTGTATCGGCACATATGATAAAAATCACTCGTGATGCCCAATTGGTAATTGATAGTGATTTGAGTAAAAGTATGCTCGAAAAAATCGCAACAAGTGTTAAAGACCGGAGAATAGGCGAACCTGTCCGGTTTATTTATGACCAAGAAATAGAAAAAGATACACTTCAATTTTTTCTGGACAAAATGCATATTGTCTCTACAGATAGTATTATTCCTGGTGGAAAGTACCATAATAGAAGAGATTATATGAAATTTCCAAACCTTGGAAGATTTGATTTACTTTATAAAACGAATAATCCTTTACCCATTCCAGGGCTGAGTCTCGAAGGCAGTTTATTGGAAAAAATAAGCAAGAAAGATTATTTATTACATGCGCCATACCAATCATTTTCTTATCTCACCAAGTTTTTGCGTGAAGCTGCTTTGGATCCAAAAGTAACTTCTATTAAAATTACGTTATATCGATTAGCCCAAAATTCCCAAATTATTAGCTCCTTAATTAATGCGGCCAAAAACGGAAAAAAAGTAATTGTCCAAATCGAATTGCAGGCTCGTTTTGATGAGGCTTCAAATATTTCTTATGCAGAACAAATGCAAACCGAAGGTATTGAGTTAATTTTTGGAATAAAAGGTCTAAAAGTACACAGCAAAGTATGCGTTATCGAAAGAATCGAAAAGGAAAAAACGAAACGATACGGTTTTATTTCAACCGGAAATTTTAACGAACAAACCGCAAAAATATATACAGATGTTACCCTTTTCACAAGTCATCAGCAAATATTGAAGGATGTTTCCAAAATTTTTGAGTTTTTCGAAATCAACTATCGTTTATACAGATACAAACATTTGATCGTTTCTCCTCATTACACTCGATCTCGACTTAATAAATTGATCGATAGAGAAATTGCCCTTGCTTTAGAAGGTAAGAAAACCTATATGAAGCTAAAAATGAATAGTTTATCTGATTTTAATATGATTGATAAATTATATGAAGCCAGTAATGCAGGTGTGAAAATACAGCTTGAAGTAAGAGGTATTTGTTCTTTAATTCCTGGTGTTCGTGGAATGAGTGACAATATTGAAGCCATAAGTATCGTTGATAATTATCTCGAACATTCCAGAATCTATATTTTTGGTAATGCTGGAGATACTGAAGTTTATATTTCATCGGCTGATTTTATGACCAGAAACCTCGATGGCAGAGTGGAAGTTACTTGTCCCATTTATGATCCGGAAATTAAAAAGGAACTCATTGATATTTTTGATTTGGGTTGGAAAGGCAATGTAAAAGCACGCTACCATTCAGAAAAATTAGATAATAAGTATAAAATCCGCAAGGAAAATGAACTTATTTTTAGAGCTCAATTAGAAACCTATAACTATTATCAAAAGAAAGTTGAAGTAGTTGCCGAAATTGTTTAATCGGAAGTAGTTGCAAAATAAAGAAAATTTAGAATTAATGAATGACCCATTAGCGATTAAACAAACCAACGAGAAAATGTTTAGAATTAAAAAATACGCTGCGATTGATATTGGTTCAAATGCAATGCGTCTTTTAATTACGAATATTGTCGAACAGGATGGAAAAGAATCGCAATTCAACAAAAACTCCTTAGTACGTGTCCCTATTCGTTTGGGGCAGGACTCTTTTACTGTTGGTGAAATTTCAGAGGAAAGCATTTCAAGAATGGTTGATGCCATGAAAGCATTCAGTCTTTTGATGAAAGTACATAAAGTCGAAAAGTATCTGGCTTTTGCCACATCAGCAATGCGAGAAGCGAATAATGCCTTCGAAGTAGTAGATATTATTAATAAAGAATCCGATATAAAAATAGAAATTATTGACGGCAAAAAAGAAGCAACAATTATTGCTTCTACAGATTTACACCATCTTCTAAAAACAGATAAAACCTATCTTTATGTGGATGTTGGAGGTGGAAGCTCTGAGTTTTCTCTTTTTTCTAATGGTAAAATTGTCACTTCTAAATCATTTAAAGCGGGAACTGTTCGTTTTTTGAATGAAATGGTAAGCGAGGCGGTTTGGAAAGAAATGGAACAGTGGATTAAAACAAATACTCAGGATTATGATGAAGTTACCCTTATAGGTTCCGGTGGAAACATCAATAAATTATTCAAAATGTCTGGTAAAGCATTAGAAAAACCTTTGTCCTATATATATTTGAATTCCCAATATGCTTTCCTGAATTCCCTTACTTACGAACAAAGAATCACGGAATTAGGACTGAATCCAGACCGTGCCGACGTTATCATTCCAGCAACCAGAATCTATCTCAATGCAATGAAATGGAGCGGTGCCAGGAATATTTATGTTCCAAAAATAGGACTTTCTGATGGAATTGTGAAGGCAATGTATTACGGGAAGATTTAAATATCCAAATCAAATGTTTTTTTTAATAACTCCAAATTAGGGTTTATTTCTTTCAGTCTGTTGTATTTATCTATAGGCGTGAATGCAAATTTATTCTCCACTTTTTCATTGACTATGACTTCAATATTAATATTATGATTGTGAAGTTTGCCTCTTAAATAACCCAAAATTTCAATTTTTTCAGTTTCAAAATCAATCTTGGAACCCTCATTGGGAAGTTCGTGAGTTATGGTTGTTCCTTCTAATTTTGGGTCGCTGATCAATAAAAGCGATTCCATAATTTTATGTCCTTTGTCACTTAATCGTTGGGCATATTTGCTCCATTGTAGCAACATTTCGGTTTCAGTAAAAGCTTCAGTAGGAAGATGAACTTCTTCTTTTACAAATCCCTTCGTACTTTCCTGTAACTCTCTTTTGGCACGAATACTCGAAATGGAAAATGCAGAAACTTTCGGTTCTCCTGAGAGTTCTTGGGTTACGGGTTTTGGGTTTGCTTCATCTGTTCGAGCGTAGCTCTGCATTTGAGTTTCGGTTGAAACAATTAAATCTGAAGTATTAATTTCAAGTTTTGGTTCTTCTACTTCTGCTTCTACTTCTGCATTCTGCAGCCTGCTTTCTGCAACCTGCGTTCTGCTATCCCCTGCCTGTTTAACAACTTCAACTATCGAATAATCAGTTCTTCTAAAATAAGTAGGGGAAATTATAAATTTGTCAACTTTTTTTTTTCTCCATCAAAGGTGATGGAGGCTAGTTGCATCAAGCAAAGTTCAACAAGCAATCGCTGGTTTTGGCTAACTTTGTATTTCAAATCACAGTCATTGGCGATTTCGATTCCTTTCAATAAAAATTCTTGTGATGCTTTTTGGGATTGAATTCCATATAATTTCTGTGCTTGTTCTCCAACTTCTAATAAAGACAAAGTCGAAGGAGTTTTGGAAACCAATAAATCCCTGAAATGTGTAGCCAAACCAGAAACAAAATGATGTGCATCAAATCCTTTGGCAAGAATATCATTAAAAGCTATTAACAATTCCGGGATTTTGTTTTCCAAAATTAAATCCGTTACGGTGATATAGGTTTCATAATCGAGCACATTAAGATTTTCGGTAACAGCCTGACGGGTCAGGTTATTTCCACAATAGGATACCACTCGGTCAAAAATGGACAAAGCATCACGCATCGCACCATCAGCTTTTTGCGCAATAATGTGCAAAGCATCGTCTTCAAAATTCACTCCTTGACTAAAAGCCACCTCGGCTAAATGTTCTTTGGCATCTTTTACAGTGATTCTTTTGAAATCGAATATCTGGCAACGAGAAAGTATCGTTGGAATAATTTTGTGTTTTTCGGTCGTGGCCAATATAAAAATGGCGTGTTTTGGCGGTTCTTCCAACGTTTTCAGGAAAGCATTAAAAGCAGCCGAAGACAACATATGAACCTCGTCAATAATATAAACCTTGTATTTCCCAGTTTGTGGTGGAATGCGAACTTGGTCAATCAAATTCCTGATATCATCAACAGAATTATTAGAAGCAGCATCCAATTCGAAAACATTGAAAGCAAAATCTTCATTAGGGTCATCATAACCGGGTTGGTTAATTTTTCGAGCAAGAATTCGGGCGCAAGTCGTTTTTCCAACGCCACGAGGACCAGTAAACAATAGGGCAGAAGCAAGGTGATTGCTTTCGATGGCGTGCAATAAAGTATTGGTAATGGCTTTTTGTCCCACAACGTCATTAAAGGTTTGAGGACGATATTTACGAGCCGATACAACAAATTGTTCCATAGAGATTTTCTTCGAAAGCAAATATAGTTTTTAATATTCTAAATTTTGAATTTTAAATTTTGAAGTAGTCTAAAATAATAATTTAAAATTTATAATTCATAATTTAAAATTGTTTCTTTGCACCGCAGACCGCCTTATCGCCCCGATTTTATCGGGGAGGAAAGTCCGGACACCACAGAGAAGCATAGCGGGTAACGCCCGTCGGTTCCGATTTATCGGAATTAGGACAAGTGCAACAGAAAGTATGTACAGGTAATGCTGTAGTGAAACCAGGTAAACTCTATGCGGTGAAATTTCAAGTATATCGGCATTTAAGGGTTCTCGCCCGTTGTCGAAGGGTAGAAAGATGGAGTGCGTGAGTAATTGCGTGCCTAGATAAATGATAGGGCTCCGATTTATTGGGGACAGAATCCGGCTTATAGGTCTGCTTTTTTTAATAGAACTTTTATTTTGTCATTTCGACCAACGGGAGAAATCACATAACGAGAGCAACTAATGCGATTTCTCCTTTGTCGAAATGACAAATCTATTTTTTTTGTGAGAAATGAAATATCTATTCCTCCTCTGAATCAGAAAACAAATCTTCATCATTAATTTCCTCTTCATTAGATTTACCAATTTCGAAGAAACTAAAAATAGAACCGCCATAACTTTTCTTGAATGAAAAATGAATCAAATGGTCGAGTTTCGTGTACTTAGAATGTTCAATAATCATCATTCCGTCTTCTTGTAGCGTGTTTTTTTCGAAAACCAGCAACACAATTTTATCGAAAGTTTTCTGGTCTAAAGCATAAGGAGGATCCGCAAAAATAATATCGTAAGAGGCTTTGTTTCTTTCCAAAAACTGAAATACATCGCTTTTGGTGGCGGCAATGTTAAAGTCATATTCAGTTGCGACTTGCTTGATGAATTTCACGCAGCCAAAATCCGCATCAACTGAAGTGATTGGTGTACTGCCTCGGGAGGCAAATTCAAAACTGATATTTCCGGTGCCTGCAAATAAATCCAAAACTTTAAGACCTTCAAAACTAAAATGATTGTTCAAAACATTAAATAATGCTTCTTTACTCATATCGGTTGTGGGGCGAACGGGAAGTCCTTTGGGCGGAAAAATGCGTCTTCCTTTATATTTACCTGAAATGATTCTCACGATTGGAATAAAATAAAATGTTTCTGGTTCTGGGCAGTTGAAAAAGTATTGTTTTTTTGCAAATTTGAAACATCAAATAAGGATACATTTCGAATATATTTATATGCCAATTGGTAAAAATCATCTTCCTCGGTAATGGTTCCCAACAGCTCCAATTTGAAATTTTCGGGATTCATATTTAATTGTTCGGCCGTGAAAAGCAAATAGTAAAGAAAATCTTCCGGCGTTTGATAATCGAAAGAATTGAATAAATGTAATTTTTGGTTTTGGACAACAATCAATTCAAAATGACCGGGATTGAAATTTACGATCATTTTTTTATCGTCATTATTTTTGGATGCATCCAAAAGCTTTGCAACCAAAATGCTATTGGCGTGTTTGTAATCGAAAGAACCAAATTGGTCAATAAAAAAATTATTGATATTCACATACGGAATGTAAACCGCATTCATCTGGTAATTTTGAATTTCGTCGAAAGCAAAAAAATCGGTATCAAAAACCTTTGTATTGTATTGTAGATAACTGCCTAAGAAGTTCTCGTCAAAAAGTGGTTCGGGAACAAATGTTGAAAGATTATTGTTGTGAATCACCAATATCTCATCATAAGAATCCTTTAATTCCGGATTGTCATTGAAAGCATCGGCAAACAATACTTCGATTTTTGTGGCTTTATGAAAGCTGTCAAAATGAACTTCCTTCACAGAAAGTATCTTGTTATTCAAAGTATCAAAAACACAAAAAGAAAGCCCGGTCAAGGAAACTTGAAGCGAGAGTTTTTTGTATTTTTTATCGGTAATGGTAGTGTTAATCGACATAGTTGCAAACTTACAATTTTTTTTTATTCTAATACTATTTTATGTCTTTGCTTCAAATTTCATCCTTATATTTGAAGTTCATTTATATTAACCATCCTCGAATGAATTCCTCCTTGTTTTATAGCCTTTTACAGAAAAAATTCCCGTTTATGCCAACTTATAAACAAGATATATTTTTTCAGAAAATTGCTATTTTTTTAACCGACAATGATAACAATACTATTTTTGTATTAAAAGGATATGCAGGAACGGGAAAAACGACGGTGATTTCGACTATCGTCAATAATTTACTTGACATCAATAAAAAATATGTTTTGCTCGCTCCAACAGGTCGTGCGGCCAAAGTAATTGCCAATTATTCGAACAAGCCCGCTTTTACAATTCATAAGAAAATCTACTTTCCTAAGAAATCCTCAGGCGGTGGTGTTTCCTTTACTTTACAACAAAACAAACATAAGAACACGATTTTTATCGTCGATGAAGCCTCGATGATTTCGGATACCAATTCCGATTCTAAAATGTATGAAAACGGTTCTTTGCTAGATGATTTGATTTCCTATGTGTATTCGGGAACCAATTGCAAGATGATTTTACTTGGAGATACTGCCCAATTGCCGCCAGTAAATTTGGATATTAGTCCCGCGTTGGACATTCAAACTTTAGGAATGAATTACAATAAAGAAATCGAACACATCGAATTGGATGAAGTTATGCGTCAGGAAGAAAACTCAGGAATTTTGTATAATGCCACCGAACTTAGGGAATTGCTGAAGGATTCTTTCATAGATGAATTCAAATTTGATCTCAAGAAATTCAAGGATATTGTCCGTTTGACTGATGGGTATGATATTCAGGACGCCATCAATTCGGCTTACAGCAATTACAGTATCGAAGACACGGCTTTTATTGTTCGGTCGAATAAAAGGGCCAATCAATACAATGAGCAAATTCGCTCGAAGATTTTAGACAAGGAAAACGAATTGTCAACCGGAGATTTTTTGATGGTCGTGAAGAATAATTATTTTTGGTTGAAAGATTCCGATGAAGCCGGATTTATTGCCAATGGCGACATCATCGAAGTGTTGGAAATCTTCAATATCAAAGAACTATATGGCTTCAATTTTGCCAAAGTAAAAATACGAATGGTCGATTATCCCAATCAGATTCCCTTTGAAACGGTTTTGTTATTGGACACCATTAAAAGTGAATCGCCGTCCTTAACTTATGAAGAATCGAATAGATTGTATCAGGAAGTCTTGAAAGATTACGAAGGGGAAACCAAGTTTCAAAAATTCCAAAAAGTGAAAGCCAATGAGTATTTCAATGGTTTACAAGTCAAGTTTTCGTATGCGATAACCTGTCATAAATCGCAAGGAGGGCAGTGGAATACCGTTTTTATAGAACAGCCGTATTTGCCTGACGGAATCAACAGGGATTACATTCGTTGGTTGTATACGGCTATGACGAGAGCAAAAAATAAATTATATTTGATAGGTTTTAAGGACGAGAGTTTTGTGGAGTAAATTTCAATCAAATATATAGGGAGGGGCAACTCCCACCCAAAACCAAGTCAAAGCCTAGGTTGTGGTACCCCTAAAGAGGAGCTATAAATCGTATTACTTCACTTTTCCATAAGCGAGCTAGCATACAAGGAAAGAACTTGAAGAAAAGAGGAAAGAATTAGTATAAAATAAAGGATTATGAACTCGCTGAATAATTTAGATAAAATTTCAGACAGTTTTTCGAACACCAAAAAGTGATATTTGATAGGTTTTAAGGATGAGAATTTCGTGAAATAAATGTTATAAATAATGAAACAGAGAATAGCTCATATAGCGTTAGTTGTTGCTGATTATGATGAAGCCATTGCTTTTTATACTCAAAAATTGCATTTTGATTTAATTGAGGATACAATTTTAGATGATACAAAGCGATGGGTTTTGGTTGCGCCAAAAGGTTCTCAGGGATTTAGTTTGTTATTAGCAAAAGCGGTAAATAAAGAACAGTTAGACAGAGTAGGAAATCAAACTGGTGGTCGTGTTTTTCTATTTTTAAATACGGATAACTTTGAAAGAGATTATCAAAATTTATTGGATAATCAAGTTGAAATTATTAGAAAACCAATAATCGAAGCGTATGGAAAAATAGCTGTTTTTGCGGATATCTATGGCAACCTTTGGGATTTGATAGAGCGAACAGATAATAAATTATAAATTCTATTCTGCATGAACACTCTAAACGATTTACATAAAATTTCTAGTACTTTTTCTAACACCGAAAAAATGCCGGTATTGTTTCTGGGCCACGGAAGCCCGATGAACGCTATCGAGGAAAACCAGTTCGTGACTGGTTTTCGAAACCTGGCTAAAACATTGCCAAAACCCAATGCGATTTTGTGTATTTCTGCGCATTGGTTTACCAATGGAACGAAGGTTACCGCAATGGAAATGCCCAGAACGATTCACGATTTTGGAGGTTTTCCGCAAGCCTTGTTCGAGGTGCAATATCCGGCGAAAGGAAGCCCTGAATTAGCTATAGAAACTAAAGAATTAGTGAAACCAATTGAAGTAGAATTGGACGAACATTGGGGTTTGGATCACGGAACTTGGAGTGTGGTCAAACATTTGTATCCTGAAGCCAATGTTCCCGTAATTCAGTTGAGTATTGATTATACCAAATCTCCGCAATATCATTTTGACTTGGCAAAAAAATTGAGTGATTTACGCCAAAAAGGAATTCTGATAATTGGCAGCGGTAATATTTTGCATAATTTGCGATTAGCTGATTTCGCTAATTTTGACAAAGACAATTACGGTTACGATTGGGCGATTGAAGCCAGGGAAACCATCAACAAGTATTTATTGGACGGCAATTTCCAACCGCTTATGGATTACGAAAAACAGGGCAAGGCATTGCAAATGGCGATTCCTACGCCAGACCATTATTTGCCCTTGATTTATACCTTGGGATTAAAAGACAAAACCGAAGAACTGAGTTTGTTCAATGACAAATTAGTGGCGGGTTCCTTGAGTATGACTTCGGTAAAAATTATGTAGATTGGTTTTGTGGGAAAATGGTATATTTGGATAATAATTTTAGAATTTAGTTTACGAAAAAATAGACATATAAAGAATGAGATTTTCACAAAAAATAGGTATGACTTCAGTTAGAGATTCCATACAAATAGAATCAATAGATGAAAAATTAGAAAATAGACTTTGGAATACTATCCAAATCAATTTTTTTGATGTAATTGGCGTTAATTTTTATCATAGTGTTGAAAAAGATTCTGATATAGGATATGTATTTCAGTCTATATGGCAAGAATTTTTCGGAAACAGAGCAGATGAAATTCCTAAAATTCAACAAAGAGATATATCTGCTAGAGAATTTGTCGGATACATAAAAGATTGGTTTTTTAAATGTCATTGGTTTGAAAAATATGATTTTTTAGAATTTCTTTCTAAAATGGATATTAATTATTTAAGGATAGAATTTGATTTAAATTGTAACAAATCTCTAAAAAAAGAAATGTCTGCTTATCGGTTAGTAGATGGGTATATTGTACAAATTACTTCTGAGGAAGAAATAGTCGAAATAGAAGAGGCACTTTTTAATTCATCTAAATGGGAGTCAGTTAACATTCATTTAAAAACTGCAATAGAATATTTTTCTAATCGAGAAAACCCAGATCATAGAAATTCTGTTAAGGAATCTATTTCAGCTGTTGAATCTTTATGCAAAATAATAGTTGGAAATGATAATACAACACTAGCCCCAGCATTAAAAATAATTGAAGAAAAATACAAAATTCACGGCGCTTTGAGAAGTGGTTTTACTGCATTGTATGGATATACTAGTGGTGCTGGTGGAATTAGACATTCATTATTAGAAGATGATATTATTGTGACGATGGAAGACGCAAAGTTTATGTTAGTTTCTTGTTCTGCATTTATTAATTACTTAAAAGTTAAAATAGAAAAATAAAACATATTAGTTTAGCACATTAAATTATTAAAATGAAAATAATAGCAGTCATCCCAGCACGTTATGCCTCAACTAGATTTCCAGCCAAACTGATGCAGGATTTGGGAGGAAAAACCGTGATTTTAAGAACCTACGAAGCGGCGCAACAATCCCATCTTTTTGATGATGTTTTTGTGGTTACGGATTCGGATTTGATTTTTAAAGAAATAGTTTCTAGTGGAGGCAAAGCCATAATGAGCATCAAGGAACACGAATCAGGAAGCGATAGAATTGCTGAAGCGGTCGAAAATATCGATGTGGATATCGTGGTAAATGTGCAAGGCGACGAACCTTTTATCAATACTGTAGCTTTAGAAAAACTGATTGCAGTTTATAAAAATGACACCGACAAAAAAGTGGATTTGGCTTCCCTAATGTTTGAAATCACCGAGGAAGACGAAATCAACAATCCCAATAATGTGAAAGTAGTGGTAGACCAAAATGGTTTTGCCTTGTACTTTTCGCGTTCCGTGATTCCCTATCCAAGAGAGAAAAACGTCGGCGTTCGCTATATGCAGCACATCGGGATTTATGCTTTTAGAAAACAAGCTCTTTTGGATTTCTACAATTTGCCAATGAAGTCCTTGGAAGCTTCCGAAAAACTTGAACAATTGCGTTATTTAGAATTTGGAAAACGCATCAAAATGGTTGAAACTGCAGATAAAAGCATTGGCATTGACACACCGGAAGATTTGGAAAAGGCGAGAAGAATGGTGTAATCAAGAATTGTTATCAAGATCAAAATAGCCTTTGGCTTTGATTTTGGTAGAGAAAAAATTCAAAAACAGCACTACAAAAAACAGAAATAATATGGCTTGCGCACTTACCAATAATTTTCCAATAGTGGTCACAGGATGATAATCACCATACCCAATAGAAGATGAGGTAATAATACTAAAATAAATAGCATCAAACCAATTAGCAAGCGGTTTGTTTAAATAATTGCCACAAGAATATAAGACACCAAAAGCAAATATAATTTCGATATAATTAAGGAATAGCAAAAGCATGGATCTTTTATAAGAGCGTGGTTTTGAAAATAAATCTGAAGCAAAAATCAACGTTGGAATGTATAAAACAGTCTCCAGCAATACATAAACCATTATACAAATCACAAAATGATAACTTTGCCAATGATAAATTAAAATCAATAAAGGGAAGGCGACTTTAAGCAAAACATAGAAATCCAAAGCTAAATCTCGATATTCATATCCTTTCAAAGTGGCTAAATATTTAATATAAACTCCAGGGAAAAGTAATTGCGTGGAGGAAAGAAACAACCGAACTATTTTTTCTATTCCATTGTCATCCTGATGGTCATTATTCCAAATTGCTTTAATGTTCTTAATGCGTTTTTCAACAGGATTATATTCGGGTTTTGGAATCCTTGAAACATTTCCTAACAAAAGTTTTTTTAGAATTGATTTCATAATTATAGCATTGGTATGCGACCTCTAATTTACGAAATAATTGCTTTACATTATAGAAAAGAGGTACTTTATAATTTACTTTCAACAAGAATCAACTCATTGGTTTCTTCTAATTTGTTGAATTTTGTAACTTTATACTTATTGGGGTCAAAATTTTTCACATAATCTAGATGTAGCTGTTTCTGCTTGGCATTTAATATCATGGTATTAAAAAGCACAAAACCTTTGGGATTTAATAAAAAGCAAATCCGGTTTAAAAAATAAGTTTCAAACAAAAAATCTGGCATTTTGGTATCCTGAAAAATGTCAATTATAATCAGATCAAATTTATTTTTAGTTTTTTGGACAAACTCAGAGGCATCATCGATTATGATTTCCAGATTTGGAATTTTGTTGAGTTTAAAATAAGCATTGGCAATTTCAATTACCGCTTGGTCAATGTCAACACCGGTAATTTTTCCTTTAAAATGAATTTCGTCAACGAGAGTTCTGATAACACTACCACCAGCAACACCCAAAACGAGAATAGATTTCATAGTTTCTATTCTTTCGAAACCAATTATTTTCAATCCTTTTCTTAAAATGCGTTGTAAACTTCCATATGAATAATTGGTATTCTTACTGTCCAAAACCAATTTTCCGTCTGTCCAGGTGACTTCTAAGGTCTGGCTGATATTGGATTTTTGCTTGAAAATAGTGATTGGAAGAAGGTAACTGAATAGTTTTTTAAACATTAGAAATTATTTTTATCAAAAATACGGGATTAATGCTAATTTTGCGAAAAATAGGTTCCAAATGAAAAAAAGCATTTACAAATTTATATTCTTTAAACTAATGGGTTGGAGGATTGAAGGCACCATTGATGAAAGCATCAAGAAATGTGTGCTTATGGTTTTGCCTCACACGAGTTGGCATGATTTTTTTCTGGGAATGTTTACCAGAGGAATTGTAGATATTGAAATGAATTTTATTGCCAAAAAAGAATTATTTCGTTTCCCTTTTAGCTTTTATTTCAGTTGGATGGGAGGCGCACCAATAGACAGGATTGGAAGTTTGAACAAAGTAGATGCCATTGCAAAAATATTTGAAAAACATGATGAGTTCAGACTGGCCATCTCTCCTGAAGGAACTAGAAAAAAAGTAAATGAACTAAAATCAGGATTTTATTATATTGCATTGAAAGCAAATGTTCCCATAATTCCGGTAGCATTTGATTTTGGCAAAAAAACAGTGCGCTTTGGCAAACCATTTTATCCTACTTCAAATTATGAAGCCGATTTAAAAATTTTGCTCAACAATTTTAAAGGGGTTATTGGAAAAATTCCTGAAAACACTTATACTTTTAAATAATCATCATTCAGGTGAATAAGTAGTAAAAGTTCCGTTTTTATAAAAAATTACGATTCTGTCAATTTCGCCTCCTTTTTTTGGATTGGATGAGATTGGTGTATTAGCAAACGTATTTAATAAATTTTCTTCTGTCCGATTTTTTGAATTTGAAATTTTCTCTGAAAACAAATCGGGTGGCGTCTCAATTTTAGTTGCTGCGATTGGAGTTGTAAAAATTGGAGTAGGGGAAACAATATTGGGTTCACTATTTAATTCCGATTTCGGAAAAGTTCCCTTCCCATTTAAAATCCAATATAAATCTACATCGGGAAAAACATCTAAAATTTTAAGAATAAAATCCAAGCTTGGTTTGTTTCTACCAGAAAGAAGGTGAGACAAACTTGATCGTTGTACACCTATTTTATCTGCAAATGAAGAAGCATTTAGACCGTAATAGTCTAGTATAATTTCTAATCTTTTTATAAAATCTTCCGTGTTTACCATTGTAAATTATGTTTTATGACATCAGATTTACAAATGTAACTAAACACAATGAAAAAGCCAAAATTACAGATGTAAATCATTTAAAAATTAATAATTATACTTTATTAAAACATAAAGTAATACATCTTAATTAACTGATAAATAAAGATGTAATTATAAAAAATTATTATGAATACAAATGTTAACAATGCATACGAAATAGAGTACAAGCCAAGTTAAAATACTGTTTACAAATTTATATAATTTTGATTTTTATCAGTTTACAAATGTAAATATAAAGATGTTTACTTTTGTAAAATAAAAATATACCTATGGATTTAGAACAATTATTCAGTCAATATAAAGAACAATCTATTGAAGGTCGTTATATAACTTTAGACTCAATTCTACCTTTATTAAAAAAATATAACACCAATAATCAGGTGCAAATTATTGGAAAGTCAGTTCTTGAAAATCCAATATATAAGTGCCAAATTGGAACTGGAAAAATAAAAATTCTGCTTTGGTCTCAAATGCATGGAAATGAAAGTACAACGACAAAAGCACTTTTTGATTTTATAAATGTCTTAAATGGGGATTCAGAATTAGCAAAAAAACTGCTTACTACATTTACTTTTTGTTGCATCCCTATGTTAAATCCTGATGGAGCAAAATTATATACTCGCGAAAATGCTAATAAAGTGGACTTAAATCGTGATTCTCAAAACCTTTCACAACCGGAAAGTGAGATTTTAAGAGAAACTTTCGAGAAATTTGAACCTGATTTTTGCTATAATCTTCACGATCAACGCACTATTTTTGGAGTAGGAAGCACCGGTAAGCCAGCAACCTTGTCTTTTTTAGCGCCATCTTATAATGAAGCACGAGATATAAATGAATCTAGATTAAAAGCAATCAACCTTATTGCAGGTGTAAATCATGTATTGCAGCAATACATTCCAGGTCAGGTTGGTCGTTTTGATGATTCTTTTAATATTAATTGCATTGGAGATACTTTTCAGTCGTTAGGAGTTCCAACGGTTTTGTTTGAAGCTGGACATTTTCCTAATGATTATGTTAGAGAGGAAACTCGAAAATATGTTTTCATTGCTTTAGTTTCAAGTTTCAATATACTAAGCGAAAACGATATAGTTAACAATAAATTTGATAATTATTTGAGTATTTCTCAAAATAAAGTAGTTTTTTATGATTTTATGTATAAAAATATCAAAATAAATTATGATGGTATTGAAATAATCACGAATTTTGCTGCTCAATACAAAGAAGAACTAATAGAAGGTGAGATTTGTTTTAATGCCTATATTGTTCATATAAATGATTTGGATAATTATTTTGGACATTTTGAATATGATGCTAAAGGAGCTCTTTATCACGATGAATATGGTAATTTTCCTAAATTAAATCAAAAAGCAGACTTTTATTTAGACAATAATGTCAAGTTTGTTAATGGTTTAATTACTATTTAAAGCTTTGTAATTGTAAATAGTAACATAAATTTATTGAATTATGAGCAAGTTTCGTTTAGATGAAGTAGACCACCAGATTTTGGACATGTTGATAGACAACACTAGAATTCCTTTTACAGATATTGCAAAGAAATTATTGATTTCTGCAGGAACGGTTCATGTAAGAGTCAAGAAGATGGAAGATGCTGGAATTATTATGGGTTCTTCTTTAGTGCTTGATTATGATAAATTAGGGTATTCTTTTATTGCTTATGTTGGTGTTTTTCTTAATAATACATCACAAACTAAATTTGTTTTACAACGAATTAACGAAATTCCTTTTGTGACAGTTGCTTCTGTAACTACAGGGAAATTCAATATTTTTTGTAAAATCAGAGCAAAAGATACTAAGCATGCAAAAGATGTAATTTTTATGATAGATGATATCGAAGGTGTTTACAGAACCGAAACGATGATCTCATTAGAAGAAAGCATAAATGATAAAAAGCGTTTAATGCATACTATTTTTAAAGATATATAATTCATTTGAAATCTATTTTATAATATAACCTCAAGTGAATTCTTGAGGTTATTTTTTTGATTAAATATTACCAACTATAACTAATTTGACCAATTATGTATACGCATCCAAAAATTGAAAGATTCAACGAAGAAGTTCTTTCTAAATATCATATGTACAATAGCGTATTTATTACATTACCCTTTGATTCCATAGATAATACAGGAGTTTTACTTCCTTTATTTACTGATGGATGCGAAAGTGGGTTCAAAAAACAAGAAACTCCTAAAGAAATTGTCAATTTTTTTACCCAAAAATACATGCAGGGAGCTTCCGAAACAGATAAAATAGATTTAATGTTTCGTTTTATTCAATATATTGAACGCCAAATTGTTCTTTTTGATGCCATTGAAGATGCTGCCTTTCCGATTGTAAATAATATGGAAGGTAGAGGCTCATTGCGAGATATTAAAGAAAAAGCAGGTGCTAAAGATAGAGAGGCGGAGTTGATAGAATTCCTGGAAAACTTTAATGTACGAACAGTTTTAACAGCCCACCCAACACAGTTTTATCCTGGACCGGTTCTTGGAATTATTAATGATTTGACGGATGCCATTCGAAAAAATAATTTATTGGATATTAAGCAATTGTTGGCTCAATTAGGAAAAACCCCATTCATACAAAACGAAAAACCGAATCCTTTTGATGAAGCAGTTAGTTTGATATGGTATCTTGAGAATGTGTTTTATGAAACTTCTGGTGAAATAGTACATTACCTTCAGAAAAATATTTTTCGTGGGAGTTCAATTCAAAATCAATTAATAAAATTGGGATTTTGGCCTGGTGGAGATCGTGATGGAAACCCTTTCGTAACCACCGAAATTACACTTAAAGTAGCAGATCGATTGAGAAATTCAATATTAAAATGTTACTATCTTGAAATGCGAAATTTGAAAAGAAAATTAACATTCTTCGAAGTAGATGTATTAGTAGCTGAACTTGAAAATAAATTGTACCGGTCTGTTTACTATTCACAAGGAGAAATTTATATCACTTTAGACGAGTTTAAGTCACAATTAAATAAAATTAAAACAATCCTCATTGAGAGAAATCAATCCTTGTATTTAGATGAAGTAGAAGCGCTTCTTATAAAAGTAAATTTATTTGGTTTCCATTTTGCGTCTTTGGATATTCGTCAAAACAGTAAAATACATGACGCTGTTTTTAAAGATGTTGTAGATTTTTATTTAAAGTCAAATTCTAATGTTTTTCCTAATGATTATTTTGAGTTATCGGAAAATAAAAAAATTGAAATACTGTCTAATTTAAAAGGTAATCTTGATTCGAATGTTTTTGAAAATGAAATAACAAAATCGACTATTGAGTCTATACAAACCATAAAATATATTCAGAAAAATAACGGAGAATTTGGTGCAAACCGATACATTATCAGTAATAATGAAAGTGCATTAAATGTGATGGAAACATTTGCGCTTTTTAAATTAAATAATTGGGAGAACCTTTCGGTTGATATAATTCCACTTTTCGAATCAGTTGATGATTTACAAAGTGCCCACTTAATAATGGAAAAGCTGTATACTAACCCTGCTTATGCAGAACATTTAACGAATAGAAACAACAAACAAACTATAATGCTTGGCTTCTCTGACGGAACGAAAGATGGTGGTTATTTGATGGCGAATTGGAGTATTTATAAAGCTAAAGAAGAATTGACAGCAATGTCAAGAAAATACGGAATTAAAGCTATTTTCTTTGATGGGCGAGGTGGTCCACCAGCACGTGGCGGAGGAAAAACACATAAATTTTATGCATCTTTAGGTCCAAAAATCGAAAATAATGAGATTCAGGTTACCGTACAAGGTCAAACAATTAGCTCCAATTTTGGAACTTTAGATTCTTGTCGCTATAATTTGGAAAATTTATTAAGTGCAGGAGCTACAAATCAGGTTTTTAATAAGGTCAAAAATGAATTGTCTGAAAAAGAAAAAGGTATTTTAGATCAATTGGCTGAATTAGGCTATCAAAAATATTTGAATTTTAAGAACCACCCAAAATTTATTCCATATTTGGAACAAATGAGTACTTTGAAATATTATGCCAAAACCAACATAGGAAGTCGTCCGTCTAAAAGAAGTAAATCTGCAACTTTAGATTTTGCAGATTTAAGAGCCATACCGTTTGTTGGATCTTGGAGCCAGTTAAAGCAAAACGTTCCTGGATTTTTTGGAGTAGGTTCTGCATTAAAACACTTTGAGGATAATGATCAATGGGATAAAGTTCAAAATTTATACAATAACTCATTGTTCTTTAGAACGCTGTTAGAAAACAGTATGATGTCATTGGCAAAATCATTTTTCCCTTTGACTGCTTACATGAAAAAGGATCCTGAATTTGGTTCTTTTTGGCAAATTATTTATGATGAATTTTTAGAAACAAAACGATTGTTATTAAAAATTGCAGGTCATAAAGAATTAATGGAAAACTATCCTGACGGAAAAGCTTCAATTGATATAAGAGAACGTATTGTATTGCCATTGTTGACAATACAACAATACGCTCTTTTGAAAATCAGTGAATTAAACAAAGAAGAAAACCCAAATTTAGATTTGATAAAAACATACGAAAAAATCGTAACCCGTTCTCTTTTTGGAAATACGAACGCCAGTAGAAACTCGGCTTAAAATTGAATATATGCAACCAGACGAATTATCAAAACAAGAATATTCTTCTTTCAATGCTACTTATATTAATGCAACAGAAGATGTCAGTTTAATCGAAGGATTGGAAAATGGATTGAGCCAAATGGTTTCTTTTATTTCAGCAATTCCACTCGAAAAATTGGAATATCGGTATGCGGAAAATAAATGGACAATAAAAGATATTTTGCTTCATCTTATTGATGCCGAACGTATTTTTGGGTATCGTGCTTTGAGAATAGGGCGTGGTGATAAAACTGCTTTGGCTGGGTTTGAAGAAAACGATTATGTTCCTAGCGCTGGAGCTAATAATCGAACTTCAGAAAGTTTATTGGAAGAGTTTAAATTTGTTAGAAATGCAACTTTATGCTTATTTAAAAATTTTTCCACCGAACAGCTTCTATATTTGGGAACAGCCTCTAATCAGACAATTTCTGTTCGTGCAATAGGTTTTGTGATTTCAGGACATCAAAATCATCATTTAAGAATTATTCAAGAGCGCTATTTGTAGAGTTCTAATAAAAATTAATTTTAATATTAAAAAAAGGGAACCTCGAGTTCCTTTTTTTAATATTTATCATAATTGAGAATTTTATTCTAAAAATTTAGCTTCTAATTGCTTTGTTGGAATCATACAATTTTCTTTTTTGCCATACCATTTGTAGCGATTTTTGGCAATAAAATCATAAAGCTGGTTGCTGATTCCGGTTGGGATAATTTTAAAAATTGTTCCAAAATGAAAAAATCTACCTAGACTTTTCGCAATTTCAATTGCTGCCTGTGATTTGTAATAGTAAGCAATTCCAGGTTCGTAAAGAATTATACTGTCAATGTTTGCTGCGTTTATGCCAATGTGTTTCAAAATTTGTTGTCCCAATTCCGATTGTAAAGCCACAAATCTAAACACATCTTTTTTATCATATTTGATTACGAACTGAACCGCTGAATCACATAAATTGCAAACGCCGTCAAAGAGGATTATTTTTTTGTTGGGAGGGAGGTTTAACATATTTTTATTTTTTTCCGGCTTCAACTAACTCCAATAGGTCTAAACTGACTTTAGAAGTAAACATTCCGTAATTAACTGTTGCTTTATTTTTTTCAATATTATCAATACTTCCCACCGCTTTTCCATCAAACATTCGAACCCGATCACCCACTTTTAGAATAGCTTTTGGTTTTTCGATAATGGGTTTTAGTTTCTTTTCTTTTTTTGCAACCCTTATTTCCTCTACCTTGACTTCAATTTCTTTAATAACTTCCTTTTTCTTTTCTACAATTGCCTTGGATTCTTTGGGTGTGGCTTTCTTTCGTTTGGAGTTTTCGATTTCGATGATTTTCAAAAACTCGCCAATAAGGTCTTTTTTGTTTTTATTGTTGAAATAGTTCTCGGCAATAGACTCAATTTTTTGTCCAATGTAAATCGTTTTCTGGTTGCTGTCATACAATTCCTGATAGCTTTCCAGTTTTTGCTTGATTTTTACGTTGATGGTTTCCATTTTCTTGCCTTCCTCACGCGCTTTTGTTTCTTCTTCCTTGAGTGTTTGCGAGGTTTTTTCCATTTTCGAACGCTCTTTTTGAAGTGTAGCGATAGTTTTGTCGAAACGCACTTTTCCAACTTCGATTTTCTTTTTCGCTCGATTGATTAAACTGAAAGGAATTCCGTTTTTCAAGGCCACTTCAAATGTAAATGAGCTTCCAGCTTGACCTAAAACCAATTTATACAAAGGTTCCAAAGTTTTTTCGTCAAACAACATATTGGCATTTAGGGCAAAAGGCAATTCGTTTGCCAAAATTTTCAGGTTTGAATAATGTGTCGTAATTATTCCGAAAGCTTCACGATGGTAAAATTCTTCTAAGAAAATTTCTGCCAAAGCACCTCCTAATTCAGGATCGGAACCGGTACCAAACTCATCAATTAAGAACATTGTTTTCCTGTTGCATTTCTTCAGGAAGTAGTTCATATTCTTGAGTCGATAACTATAGGTACTCAAATGATTTTCAATCGATTGATTGTCACCAATATCTGTTAAAATTCTGTCGAATAAAAAGGTTTCGCTACGTTCGTGAACGGGAATTAGCATTCCGGATTGCAACATTAATTGGAGCAATCCAACAGTTTTTAGCGAGATTGTTTTTCCTCCAGCATTGGGTCCAGAAATGACAATAATCCTTTTTTCCTGATTTAATTCAAAGGTTTGTGGATGAGTAATTGCGTTTTTCTGTTTGTTGTTTAAATACAAAATAGGGTGGAAGGCATCTCTGAAATACAATCGACGATCTTCTGTAATAGTGGGCAAAATTCCATTGATTCTGTTGGCATATTTCGCTTTAGCGGCAATAACGTCAATATCGCTTAAGAAATCTTGGTATTGAATAAGCAAAGGCAAAAATGGACGAATTTGGTTGGATAATTGCTTAAGAATTCGGGTGATTTCCTCTTTTTCCTCGTATTCTAAATTACTCAATTCACGAGAGTATTTTAAAGTAGTTTCGGGTTCAATGTAAGCGATACTTCCTGTTTTTGAACTACCCAAAATCGAACCTTTCACCTTTCGACGATACATTGCCAAAACCGCCAAAACCCTACGATTTTGCACAAAACTTTCCTTAATATCGTCCAAATAACCAAGGGAATTGTATTGGGTTAAAGCCACCCCAAAACTTTGGTTTACTTTGCCACGAACGGAATTCATTTCCCGACGCGTATTTAACAAATCCGGAGATGCATTGTCTTTTATTTCACCATATTTATCAACCACAGCATCAACAAGGCTGCTTATTTCCTTGGTTATTTGTACTCCGGATGCTTTGGCGTTTAGATTTGGGTAATAGTCATCGAATTTTTTGAAATAATTCAACATAAAATTCGTGGTTTCTGATATGGTTGCAATTTTTCTGAAACCACCCACTTCCAGAAAACTGTCTTCTATTGCTAAAAACTTTATTTCATAAGTAATGGCATCAAATCCGTGATTGGGAATAGCGTTATTGTTTTGGAAAGAAGAAACATATTCAGATGTTTGCATCAAAGCTTCCATTAAAGTTTCCTTGTCTTTGAAAGGTATGATTTCGAGTGCTTTTTGTTTGCCAATATCAGTGTTGCAAATCGCCGAAAGCGTTTCGAGAACAGTAGGAAATTGTAAGTCTTGAAGTGTTTTTTCTGTAATGGATATCATTTAATTCTTAAATTGCATAACTGCAAAGTTACAAAGTTAATACCACTAATTATTAGTGTATTTTGCGAAAAACTTTGCGTACTTTACACCAAAATAATTGTATGCAACCCAAACTAAATCCTTCTTGGCAAACTATTTTATCAGATGAAATCCAGAAACCGTATTTCAAGGATTTGATGAAAGCTGTGGATGAAGAATATAAAAACCATACTTGTTTCCCTCCAAAGGAGTTACTATTTGCGGCTTTTGATTATTGTTCTTTCGAGGATTTGAAAGTGGTTATTATTGGTCAAGACCCGTATCATGGCATCAATGAAGCCAATGGATTATGCTTCTCGGTAAATGATAGCATTCGAATCCCACCTTCCTTGCGCAATATTTTCAGAGAGTTGAATGATGATTTAGGTTCAATTTTTTTTCCAAATTCCGGTAATTTAGAACATTGGGCAAAACAAGGGGTCTTACTTCTGAACGCTTCACTTTCGGTTCGAATAGATAATCCAAACAGCCATAAACACTTGAAATGGGATGCTTTTACCGATGCAGTTATCCAGAAAATTTCGGATGAAAAAGACAATGTTGTTTTCCTGCTTTGGGGAAGTTTTGCTAAAAAGAAAGGTTCCAAAATTGACCGAACCAAACATCTCGTTTTAGAATCGGGACATCCTTCACCTATGAGTGCCAATCAAGGGAAATGGTTTGGAAACAAACATTTTAGCCAAACCAATATCTATTTAAAATCGAAAGGAAGGACCGAAATAGATTGGTAAAAGAGAAATACTTTCACAAATTATTTTCAAGTTGATACCAATTCCAAGAAACTCCATCTTCTAGATATTGTTCGGTCATTTGCATTCCAATTTTTTGAAGAATTCTATTGGAAGCGATATTATCAATATGAGCTGCGGCCTCCATAGTTTTAATATTCATTGTTTCAAAAGCATATTTTAGCCAAGCAAATGTGGCTTCGCTTGCGAATCCTTTTCCCCATAATTTTTCATCTAATCGATATCCAATATCATAAAAATTTATTTTATTGTTTACAACTTCGGTATTGTATTTTATTCCGGCCCATCCAACAAATTCATTGGTTTCTTTCAAAATCATTGCAAATCTACCAATTCCATTATCAACATATTGTTTTCTGACAAACTCAATAATTTCGATGGTTTCTTCCATTTTTTGAACTGGTTTATTCCATAAATAACTATGAACATTGGGATTGTTGTCCATTGCAAAAAAAGCATCTGCATCAGAAAGTCTAAGTTCACGAAGGATGAGTCTGTCGGTTTCCAGGATTAAATTCATAGGTTATTCGGATAATTTTCCCAAAGCATAAACAATTAATTCATCGACAGCTTTGTATGGGTCTTCACTAAAAGTTCCGTTGGCACGATTGGCAATGATGGCATTTAGTGATAAACAATTATGCCCTAGAAGTTTTCCAAGTCCGTAAATAGCGCCAGTTTCCATTTCGAGATTTGTGATTCGATTCCCTTCGAAATTGAAATTATCCATTTTGGTATTTAAATTTTCATCCTGAATTTTTAAACGCAGAACACGACCTTGTGGACCATAAAATCCACCAGCTGTTCCTGTTATACCTTTATGAATTCGATTGCTTTCCATACGTTTTTCCAGTTTTTCAGAACAAGGAATGATATAAGGTCGGCCTTTTCTTAAATCCCAGTTGGTGTGTTTGATGAATGCGTCTTCCATTTTTGGATTCGAAATTTCATCAATCAAATAGGAGCGGAGCATATTGTCTAATCCCAAACCAAATTTAGCCATCACAAAACTATCTACTGGAATATAATCTTGCAATGAACCCGAAGTTCCAATTCTGATGATATTTAAAGAAGTCAGGTTTTCTTTTGGTGTTCTGGTTTTTAAATCGATATTGACCAAAGCATCTAATTCGTTCATTACGATGTCGATATTGTCAGGACCAATTCCGGTTGACATTACCGTTATTCTTTTGCCTTTGAAAAGGCCGGTTTTGGTTTTGAATTCTCTTTTTTGCATCGAAAACTCGATACTGTCAAAAAATTGTGTAATCTTTTCCACACGATTTTGGTCACCTACAAAGATGATGTCGTTTGCTATATTTTCTGGATGTAAGTTCAAATGATAGACGCTTCCGTCTGGATTAAGTATCAATTCTGATGATTGTATCATTGTTTGTTTTTTTTAGCCACAAAGGCACAAAGGCGCAAAGTGATTTTTAAATATTATACTATATTATTTGCAATTCTTGAATTTTAAACTGAAAACTGCGACTGAACACTGCTAACTTATTTACCCTCCTACACGTTTTACTTTAAAGCCTTTTTCTTTGAGTATTTGCATAATTTTATTCCGATAATCGCCTTGAATGATTATGGAATCGTCTTTGAAAGTTCCTCCAACGCTTAATTTGGTTTTAATTTCTTTGGCTAGAATTTTAAAATCTTCGTCTGTTCCTTCATAGCCTTCAATTATGGTCGTGGCTTTTCCTTTTCGCTTTTCGAATTTGCAGATCATCGGTTCTTTTTGAATAAAAAGTACGTGATCTTCTTCTGGAACTTCTTCTGGTTCCGATTCGATATGGTCAGGAAATAGATTTTTTAATTGTTCTTGTAAGTCCATTTTTTTATGATTTGTTCGCTGATGACACAGTTTTACTTCGTATAAACGCAGATAAAAACGTATTTATAAAATTAAGTTTAAATAATAATTAGTAATCAATTTTTATCCACGTTTTCGCCTTTGCGAATCCGTTTCATCAGCGTTCCATTTTTATTTTTTGATTAATCCCAAATCTACCAATCTTTCATATAAATAATCTCCAGCGGTGATATCTTCAAATTTCTTTGGGTTTTCTGCATCAATACAATTTTCCAGACAATCTAATTTCATTTCACTCACCGGATGCATGAAAAATGGAATAGAATATCGAGAAGTTCCCCATAATTCTCTCGGAGGATTTACTACTTGATGAATGGTGGATTTTAATTTATTGTTGGTGTGACGGGATAACATATCACCCACATTAATCACTAATTCGTCAGGCTGAGCAATGGCATCAATCCAAACTCCATCGTGATTTTGAACTTGCAAACCACGTCCTTGCGCACCCATCAAAAGTGTAATCAGGTTGATATCGCCGTGAGCTGCAGCACGAATGGCATTTTCGGGTTCAGATGTGATGGGTGGATAATGAATTGGTCGTAATATTGAGTTTCCTTCTTTTGCATATTCGTCAAAATAAAACTCGTCTAAACCAAGGTGCAAAGCCAAAGCTCTCAATACATAAACTCCCGTTTTTTCGAGCATTTGGTATGCTTCTTTCCCCACAATATTAAAACGAGGCAATTCTTTTACTTCAACATTATCAGGGTATTCTGAAGCGTGTTTAGAGTCTTTTTCGACATACTGGCCAAAGTGCCAAAATTCTTTCAAATCCCCTTCTTTTCTGCCTTTGGCGTGCTCTTTTCCAAAGGAAACGTAACCTCTTTGACCTCCAATTCCCGGGATCTCATAACTGTGTTTAATGTCTAATGGCAAAGCGAAAAAGTTTCTAATTTCGCCATATAATTCTTCGACTAATTGGTCGTCTAAAAAGTGCCCTTTTAAGGCTACGAATCCAATTTCTTCAAAAGCACTTCCGATTTCATTTACAAATTTTTGTTTACGTTTCGGCTCACCCGAAAGGAAATCACGCAAGTCAACACTAGGAATGTTTTGCATAGTATAATTTAATTTTAAACTTAAAAGGTTTTTAAACCTCGAACTAACAAATGTAAAGAATAATTTTAAATCAGGATTTTAAAAG
>NZ_JAYWCK010000060.1:0-2184 GCF_043780635.1 Flavobacterium sp. | reverse complement strand
TTGTTAAATTTATTATTTTCTTTTGGGCATCTGTAGCCGTCATTTTCAATTTATATTTTAATTGAGTAGTTAAAAAAACGGATAGAAGTATTTCTCTTTAGGAAACACAAATATAATGTCCGAAACTATATAAAGTTGGTGTTCTAGTATATCCTTCGTGAAAACCATTGTAAGTGCTAGTTGCGGAATTGTCAATAAAACACCAATTATTTAATTGCAATCTCAGCTTGAGCATCAATTCTAAAGCCTTTGGTTCTTTCAAAAAATGCTTTTCTTTCAGCTGAATCAATTACAGTAAAATTTGGATGCTTCTTGTTGCAAGCAAAGGCTTTCTTGTATTTGTATTCTTCAAGATTGTGCATTGACCTAAGAAGCTTTATTGTGTTTTCTAATTGACTTTTAGCAACTGAAAGCCAACCACCAGTACCTTGCTTTTTTAATTCTACCAAATAGAGACTATTTGAAAAAGTTAACATACCATCACAAATGCTTTCTTTATCCTTTGTTCCTTCTTTTAAGACAATTATACAATTATCAATTGCAGTAAATGAAATAGCTAAGTCATTATCATTGTTGATTTTGGCAATCCAATTGGTATTATCTGTCACATTGGTATAAGCCCTTGTTCCATTTTGGTCATCACATATTCCGAAAAGCTTATCCTGTCTCGAAGATTCCTTGCATTTAGTTTCAAAAAAATTCACACTCATAGTTCTTGCTCGATTTCAAGTAGTGAATCAAATAGATGATTGCCTTCAGCTAGTATATCATTTAAATAATTTTTGTCGGATGGTATTCCATCGACAGAAGCTAGTTTTTTAATACTACCATCTTCCTCATTTAATTGAAATACGGTTACACTATCAGCTGAAACCATTGCTTTTTCAGGAACCAATTCATACAGTTTTAGAAGCAATTCGTTTTTCTTTGTTGATTTTTTTATTTTACATTCCAAATATTTTCCTTGAATGGCTATGCTTAAATAATTGATTATATATGGGCTATGGGTAGTCATTATCAATTTGTTGCCCTTATTCATGTTATTATACTTTAATAGACTTTGAAGCATATTCCATTGCGAAGAAGGAAATAAATTTTGTTCTGGTTCTTCAACAATATTTACAAAAGCTGTTTTATTAAATTTAGATGAAAGTACTGAGAGTGCAACTCTCTTTTGTTCATCAGTTAAACTCTCATTATTCAAAATTTCTTCAACTCCTTTTTTGAATCGTTGCATTTCTTCACTGCTCATTGGTTCTTTATTGGAATCACTCTGCTTTTTAACAGAGTTCGCCAAATATCCTGAAACAAGATATAATGGAACAAGTGATTGAAAGCCACTGGAAGCCTCGGTTAGCATCACTTTATAACCTTCACCTTTTAAGTTGAGCGTATCATTGAGTTTGTCGTATTCAATATCTACATTGTTGATTGGAAGTTTTTCCAATCCTTTCATTTCATTTTTCGCATTATCAAATTCCGTTAGGAATTCCTTTAAAGATTCGGATGATAATTTTAACTCTTTGGGTGTTTTAACATAGGTAATAAAGTTTCTTTCTGCAGGCACATACATAATCTGGGGCAGTACATAGGTTTTGTTAGGAACTTCATTAATCACCAACGATCCATCTTGATATTTTATAGAATAGGCGTCACCTTCGTACTCAATTACTGTATTATCTTCTCCATTGGATTTGAAGTAATTCTCTAAACGATGATAGTTCAGGTATTGATTTTTTAGTTTGTTCTTCCGCTCAAACCACTTTTTATTGTAATCGCCTCTAACTAATGCTTTTTCAATCCAAGTAAACGTTGAAATTAACTTTGCCACCGTGCTTTTTCCCGAACCTTGATTGCCGATAAATACAGTAACCTTTTCTATGTTAAGCCAGCCATCATTATCCTGATATCCAGCTTTGATTGGTCCAAAATTTCTAATTTTAATTCTGCTCATTTTACCTCTATTAAATGTCTCAAAGTTACTATTAAAATTGTTACCTAAATTTCATTTATTGTTCGTTTTACCTGGGGTATCTGTCATTATTGGTGACTTTTTTTTCTTTATTGTCTGTCAATCTCAAATGTATCGGAGACGACTTACACTTGCTGCTAACAGTCAGCACACTTCATCAAATATCGGTTTTTTCAACCGTCTTCACTAGCAATCTATAGAGAATTTTTATT
>NZ_JAYWCK010000059.1:0-29702 GCF_043780635.1 Flavobacterium sp. | reverse complement strand
AAAAAAAGATTTCCCTGAATTCGGAGCTGGTGATACTATCACAGTTTATTACGAAATTAAAGAGGGTGAAAAAACAAGAACACAGTTTTTTAAAGGTGTTGTTATTCAAAGAAGAGGTTCTGGAAATACAGAAACTTTTACTATTCGTAAAATGTCAGGTGCAATTGGAGTAGAGCGTATCTTCCCAGTAAACTTGCCAGCTTTGCAAAAAATTGAAATCAACAAAAAAGGTCACGTTCGTAGAGCTAGAATTTTCTACTTTAGAGAACTTACTGGTAAAAAAGCTAAGATTAGAGATAAAAGAAGATAGTCAAACATCTCTTTATTATAAAGTCCCGATATTTTCGGGACTTTTTTTTTATAATTTTTTCCACAGAATTAATGATTTGATAAAAAAAAGGCTTCTCTCTTTTAATTTCTCGTTTATGAAAGCAAAAAATAAAGATTTCATAATTCATTTTATGTAAATATAAACTTAATGAAAACGAATTCCTTTAAACGAAAACGTTTTATTATCTTTGCGGCGCACATTATAAAAAAATAAAATTCACAACAATACATTATGACAAAAATTAAAGTAGCTAATCCAGTAGTTGAATTGGATGGCGATGAAATGACTCGAATTATTTGGTCATTTATCAAAGAAAAATTAATTCTCCCTTATTTAGAATTAGATATTAAATACTACGATTTAGGAATTGAAAGTCGAGAAGCTACGAATGACCAAATCACGATTGATTCGGCAGAAGCTATAAAAAAATACAATGTTGGTATCAAATGTGCCACAATTACACCAGATGAAGAACGCGTGAAAGAATTTAATCTTTCAAAAATGTGGAAATCTCCAAACGGAACTATTCGTAACATCGTGGGCGGAACCGTATTTCGCGAGCCAATCATTATGAAAAACGTTCCAAGATACGTTCAAGGGTGGACAAAACCTATCGTTATTGGTCGTCACGCTTTTGGAGATCAATACAAAGCCACCGATACAGTCATCAAAGGAAAAGGGAAATTAACAATGACTTTTGTTCCTGAGGAAGGCGAATCAAAAACTTGGGAAGTTTATGATTACGAAGGTGACGGCGTTGCTATGGCAATGTATAACACCGACGAAAGTATTTTTGGATTTGCGCATTCATCATTCCAAATGGCTTTGACCAAAAAATGGCCTTTATTTCTTTCTACAAAAAACACGATTTTGAAAGCTTATGACGGTCGTTTCAAAGATATTTTTGAAGAAGTATATCAACAACATTACAAATCAAAATTTGAAGCAATAAAAATCACTTACGAACATAGACTTATCGACGATATGGTTGCGTCTTGTATGAAATGGAACGGCGGATTTGTTTGGGCTTGTAAGAACTACGATGGCGATGTACAGTCAGATACTGTAGCACAAGGATTTGGTTCACTAGGATTAATGACTTCTGTACTGGTAACTCCTGATGGAAAAACTGTTGAAGCCGAAGCTGCTCACGGAACCGTAACACGTCACTTTAGAGAGCATCAAAAAGGAAGAGCAACTTCTACTAATCCAATTGCATCCATTTTTGCTTGGACAAGAGGTTTGGAACACAGAGGAAAATTAGATGGAAACCAAGAATTAATTGATTTTTGTCATACTTTAGAACAAGTTTGCATCGATACCGTTGAAAGCGGAAAAATGACTAAAGATTTAGCGATTCTTGTTAAACCAGAAGGAATGACTGCAGACGATTATTTGACAACCGAAAATTTCTTGGCAGCAATTAAAGAAAACTTGGAAGCTAAATTAGCATAAGTTTTTTATGATTATAACGTAAAAGGCGACCCAAAACGGTCGTCTTTTTTTATTAGTAATTCATTAACATATGTTGATAGTAATTTGAATTTTATTTTACGAAATTTGTATCTCAAAATTTCAACAATGATTTCAAAGAAAATTGTCACCTTATTTCTCTTTATTTTAGCGACACTACATTCTTTTTCTCAAGAAAAATTCACAATCAGCGGAACAATTACTGATGCTAATAGCAACGAAACTCTAATTGGCGTAAACGTTACAATCCCTGAACTAAAAACAGGAGTTCCCACAAATGAATATGGGTTTTATTCGCTTACGCTGCTAAAAGGAATTTATAAAATTCAAATAACCTATTTAGGCTTTCAGACTATTGAAGAAACAATAGACCTAAACCAAAACACAAAAAAAAGTTATAACCTTATTAGCAATGAAACTGTTTTGCAAGAAGTAATTATTATTGATAATAGCAACAAAGCCACAATTCGAAAACCTGAAATGAGTGTTAATAAATTATCCATTTCTACCATCAAAAGAATGCCGGTTGTTTTTGGAGAAGTTGACATTATAAAATCGCTTTTATTGCTTCCTGGAGTTTCAAATGCTGGCGAAGGAGCATCAGGATTTAATGTTCGTGGTGGTGGAGCTGACCAAAATTTAATTTTATTAGACGAAGCAACAATCTTTAATTCCTCGCACGTTTTTGGTTTTTTCTCCGTCTTTAATCCTGATGCTATCAAAGATTTAAAGTTATATAAAGGCGGAATTCCAGCACGTTTTGGTGGCAGAGCATCATCTGTTTTAGATATTTATCAAAAAGATGGCAGCAGCAAAGGATTTCACGTAAATGGAGGAATTGGATTAATAACCAGTAAAATTTTGGCCGAAGGACCAATTGTAAAAGACAAAGGCTCTTTCCTAATAGGTGCAAGAACTTCTTATGCTCATTTGTTTTTAAAATTATCAAAAGATCAAAAAGACAATTCGGCATATTTTTATGACTTGAACACCAAATTGAGTTATAAATTGAACCCAAATGACAATCTGTATTTATCAGGCTATTTTGGCCGGGATGTTTTTTCTCTGAACAAAAGTTTTACCAATACCTATGGAAATGCAACTTTAAATCTGAGATGGAATCATCTATTTTCAGAAAAATTATTTTCTAATTTATCGCTGATTTACAGTGATTATTATTACGGATTAGACCTTGATTTTGTAGGTTTCAAATGGGATTCCGGCATCAAAAATTATAATATAAAATACGATTTTAAAAATTACATTTCAGATAAATTCAAATTGAATTATGGTGTAAACGGCATTTATTACAACTTCAATCCAGGAACCATTAAACCATCTAATGCAGATTCGGGCATTAATTACGAACAATTGGATAAAAAATATGCCTTTGAACCTGCTATCTATATCAATGCAGAACAGGAAATTTCTAAAAAAATATCTCTTTCTTATGGCTTACGATACAGTCTTTTTTATCGTTTAGGAAAATCTACAGTAAACCTTTATGCTGAAAACAATCCAGTAACTTTCAATTCGGATATGCAGATTTATGAAAATGCAACTTCTATTGGAACCAAATTCTATGATAAAAATAAGGCTATTCAAAGCTATAACAATCTGGAACCTCGTTTTTCTGCAGGATATCAAATTAATGATAATCAATCCATAAAAGCAAGTTACAATAGAATGGTTCAGTATTTACAGCTAGTTTCTAACACCTCATCACCAACTCCATTAGATGTTTGGACACCGAGTGATAATTATATCAAACCACAAATTGCCGACCAAGTGGCTTTAGGTTATTTTAGAAATTTCAAAGAAAATATGTATTCCCTAGAGGTAGAAACCTACTATAAAGAAGTACAAAACCGATTGGATTATATTGACGGCGCAAATTTAGTTGCCAATAATGCCATCGAACAAGTGATACTTAACGGTCAATTAAGGTCTTATGGATTAGAAATTATGCTTCGGAAAAATGAAGGAAAATTAAATGGTTGGATTTCCTATACCTTATCAAAATCTGAACAACAAACTCCAGGAAGGACAGCACAGGAAACCGGAATAAATAACGGAAATTGGTATAGTTCTGCCTATGACAAATTACATAATTTTGCTGCTACCGGATCGTATAAATTAAACAAAAAATGGTCCTTTGGTTCTAATTTTATTTTCCAAACTGGTCAACCTGTAACGTATCCAAATGGAAAATACGAATATATGGGCGTGTCTATACCAAACTTTGGATTAAGGAATGAAAATAGGCTTCCCGCCTTTCATCACTTAGATATTTCAGCTACTTTGACTCCGCATAAAAATGATAAAAGAAGTTGGAAAACCGAATGGGTTTTTAGTATTTATAATGTATATAACAGAAAAAATGCTGCTTCAATTACTTTCAGGCAAAATACGGATACCGGTAATAATGAAGCTGTAAAAACTTCAATATTTGGAGTTGTACCAGCCGTTAGTTATAATTTTAAATTTTAATCAAAATGAAAAAAATACAATTCTTTTTCGTGATTTTAATGGCAATTTTCTTCAACAGCTGTGAAGATGTTGTCACTGTAGATTTAAAAACTGCTCCGCCAAAACTTGTCATAGAAGCTTCTATAAACTGGCAAAAAGGAACCTTAGGGAATGAGCAGAAAATAAAACTAACAACAACCACGGATTATTACAGCAATACAATTCCAAAAGTTTCAGAAGCAACCGTTTTTGTAAAAAACAGTTCCAATTTCATTTTCAATTTCATCGAAAAACCAAATACGGGAGAATATATCTGCACCACTTTTATTCCAATAATCAATGAAACTTATACCTTAACGGTAATCAGTAAAGGCCAAACTTATACCGCTACAGAAACTCTAAAACCAGTGGCTCCAATAACAAAAATTATTCAAAATAACCAAGGTGGTTTTGATGGAAAAACTATAGAAATCAAAGCTTATTTCAACGATCCCGCTACCGAAGAAAATTATTACATGTATGGATATGGTTATCAAAATCCATTGCTAGACAATTATTATATAGGCGATGATACCTATTTTCAAGGAAATGAATTTTTTAGTCTTTCCCAAAATAGTGATTTAAAATTAGGCGATAATATAAAAGTAACACATTTTGGAATATCCAAAACGTATTCAAATTACATGAAAGTGTTGATTAGTATTGCAGGAAATAGCAATGGAGCTCCGTTTCAATCTCCATCGGCAACCGTGAGAGGAAACATCATAAATACGACGAATTTTGACAATTATGCTTTGGGATTTTTTTCGGTAAGCGAAACCGACATTCGAAATTATGTGATACAATAAGAAGCTATTCCAGCTTTCCTTTACAAAAAAACAGTGTTAAAAAACAGTTTTGCAAAGCTTTCAAGGAACTTCCGACGGTGGTTCTTGAAACCTGACGAAACTAAAGTTTTTAACACTGTTTTGTTTTTCATTACTATCTGGGCTAAAAAACCAGGAATAACAAATTCCCAGTTATGAATCACTATCTTTGCACTCGTAATTTTCAATTCGTAATTCACAATTAACTATGTCCTCACACCATATCGTTCGCGACGACCAAGAACCAGCTTTGATTATTGCCAACGGCGCTTCATGTAACATCGAATTATTGGGGCAATTACTCGAATGGTCTCCATTAGTAATAGTACTTGACTCAGCAATGGAACGCGTTATGGAATTGGGCATAAAAGTAGATGTTTTGTTAGGCGATTTCGACCGAGGATTTAATCCTGATTATTACAAGGAAAAACAATTTCCACTAGAAATTGTCCACACTCCAGATCAAAATAAAACCGATTTAGAGAAAGCTTTTGATTATCTTATCGAAAGAAAAATTCCTGCTGCAAATGTAGTTTGGGCCACCGGAAAACGTGCCGATCACACTATTACCAATATCACAAACATCACCCAATACAGAGATTTATTAAAAATTGTAGTTCTTGACGACCATTCTAAAATCTTTTTGTTGCCAAAAAAATTCGAAAAATGGTATCCGGCAAATACGCCTCTCTCTTTGATTCCCATTGGTAACGTAAACGGAATTCATTCCAAGAATTTATTCTATCCTTTAGAAAATGACACGCTGACCATTGGTTACAGAACAGGAAGCAGCAATCATGTTATAGAAGACGGATTAGTAACCATTGAACATAACGATGGTGATTTATTACTAATGGAATGCTGGGATTAAGTCAATCAATCTGATTCAAAAAATCTGTCAAAAATCTGTTTTTATTCTATTCATCCGTGTTCCAATATTTACAACTATCTTTGCCACCTGAATAGAAAAAATGAAACTGAAACCGATTATCGAAAAAACCAATTTACATCCCAGAAATCAACACCGATTAGGATATAATTTTGAACAATTAAAAACAACTTATCCTGAACTCCAGCAGTTTGTTGCAATCAATGAACATAATATTGAAACTATTGATTTCAGTAATCCTCAAGCTGTAAAAGCACTCAATAAAGCCTTGTTAATCGCAAATTATGATATCCTAAATTGGGATATTCCAGAAAATTATCTTTGTCCTCCTATTCCCGGTCGAGTTGATTACATTCATTATATTGCTGATTTACTGGCTTCAAACAACAATGGAATAATCCCCGAAGGCGAAAATGTTCAAGTGTTGGACATTGGCATAGGTGCCAATTGTATTTATCCAATATTGGGGAACTCCGTTTATAGCTGGTCTTTTGTTGGTACAGAAATAGATGAAAAAGCCATTCAAAACTGTAAAAAAATCATTGAAGACAATCCAAAATTAATGGATGCAATAAGTCTACAACTCCAAACCGAATCTCGTTTTATTTTCAAAAATATAATCACACCCGAAGACCGATTTGCTCTGACGATTTGCAATCCACCATTTCATTCCTCTCAAGAAGAAGCCACGAAAAGCAGTATCAGAAAAATAAATAATTTGGAAAATACCAAAACTACTAAACCTATTTTGAATTTTGGTGGTCAAAATTCTGAATTATGGTGTGATGGCGGAGAATCTGGTTTCGTAACACAAATGATTTTCGAAAGTGCAAAATATCCTATGCAATGCCTTTGGTTTACTACTTTAGTTTCCAAGAAAGAAAATCTTTCAAGTTTTTACAAAACATTGAATAAAGTAAATGTTGCTGAAGTAAAAACCATAGATATGGCTCAAGGCCAGAAAACCAGTCGAATACTTGCTTGGACTTTCCAATCAGAAACTCAACAAAAAAACTGGAAGTTTTAAAAAAATTTTGCCTAGAAAAATAATTCTGTATTCAATAAATATATTGGATAATTTTTCAAATTAAGTACTATTAAATCAGCAAATAAAAAGAATAAATTTACTATTTTGATAAAAAAGTAATAAATTTAGTAACAATTTTACGTTTTTTTGTTTTATTTAATAATTTGTGAGTGAAATTGCTGCCAAAAGTGTAGTTTCGTAAAACTAATTTAAATAACCAAAAATGAAAAAATTAATCTTTATTCTAACTTTAATTTTCACGGTAGGAATGACTGCCCAAGAAAATAAAGTTTCGGGAGTTGTCACTGATGGCTCAAATGGACCTTTAGCAGGAGCTTCAATCCTGGTAAAAGGAACTCAAAACGGAGTTTCAGCTGATTTTGACGGAAAATTTACAATCAATGCAAAAACAGGTGATGTATTACTTGTTTCCTACATTGGATTTGAAACACAAACAATTACAGTTACTGGAAGTACTGTAAATGTTTCTCTACAAGCAAGCGGCGAAACACTTCAAGATGTAGTGGTAATTGGTTCTCGTACCCCAGGTAGAACAGTAACTGAATCTGCTGTGCCAATTGACGTGATTAATATGAAAGCAATTGCTTCACAAGGACCACAAGTAAACATTAACCAGATTTTAAATATGGTTGCTCCTTCGTTTACATCAAACACTATGACTGTAGCTGACGGAACGGATCACATTGACCCAGCTCAATTAAGAGGTTTAGGACCAGACCAGGTTTTGGTTTTGGTAAACGGAAAAAGAAGACACACTTCTTCATTAGTAAACATCAATGGATCACCAGGAAGAGGATCTGTAGGTACTGACTTAAATGCACTTCCTGCTTTTGCACTTGAAAAAATTGAAGTTTTGAGAGATGGAGCTTCTGCACAATATGGTTCTGATGCCATTGCAGGTGTTATCAACTTAAATGTAAAAAAAGACACTAAGAAATTTGACATTGCTCTTTTTGCAGGAAGTAATTTCTCTAAAGGTGCCAATGACCATAATGGTGGAAATGATGGTAACAATGTTCAACTTGACATGAATTACGGTACAAACCTTGGAAAAGAAAAAAGTTTCATCAATGCAACCGCAAGTTTCCAATTAAGAGATAATACTAGCAGAGCAAAAGATGTAACAGGAACTTTATTTAGTGGTTATAATGCTGTTGAACAAAGAGCCGCTGAAGCAGGAGTAAATATTAATGCCCTATTTGGTAATATTGGTACGTTTGCAAGTCCTACGGCTAATGCCTCACAAATAGTTTCTGCAATACATACTTATGCTCCACAAGTGAGTTATTTTACACCTGCTCAACAAGCTGCCATAGCAGGTGCAAATTCATTGTATGATAACAAAACTGACCCTAATAACGTTATTAAAGGATTACAAACAATTTTAGGAAGTGGTGCCACAGGTGTTGGAGATGTAACAGAAAACGAACTAGCATACAGAGGACTCCAAAGAAGAGATTTCAATATGAAAGTAGGACAATCTTCTTTGACAAGTGCACAATTATTTTTAAATGCTGCCTATCCAATAAATGACAAATTAGAAGCTTATGCTTTTGGAGGTATGAGTTATAGAGATGGTAGTTCAGCAGGTTTTTACAGAAGACCTAATCAATCAAGATCTTATACTGGTTTGTATCCAAATGGTTTCTTGCCAGAAATTCACTCAGCAATTAGCGACTTTTCTGCTGCTGCTGGTTTAAGAGGTAAAATATTCGAAAGTTGGAATTTTGATTTGAGTAATACTTTCGGAGTTAACACATTTAATTATAGTATCGAGAATACAGTAAATGCTTCTTTGAGAGAAAAATCTCCTACAACATTTGATTCAGGAGGATTAGGATTTGCTCAAAACACGACGAATTTTGATGTAAACAGAAAATTTGAAAAACTAAATGTAGCCTTTGGAGCAGAATATCGTTATGAAAACTTCATCATCAACTCGGGTATTCCAGATTCATACAATTTATATGATATCAATGGTGCTGTTGTAACCGGAACAACTCCTGCAAACATTAAAGTCACTGATTTTTATGGTGCAACCAGACCAGGTGGGGCTCAAGTATTCCCGGGTTTCAGACCAGCAAACGCTATAGATAAAAATCGTAATAGTGTTGCACTTTATGGTGATTTAGAATATGATATTACTTCTAAATGGATGGTAAACGGAGCAATTCGTTTTGAAAACTATTCAGATTTTGGAAGCACAACTAATTATAAATTTGCAACTCGTTATAAAGTAACCAGTAACATTAATATACGTGGTGCGGTTGCAACAGGATTTAGAGCACCATCGTTACACCAGATTTACTTCAATTCTACTTCAACTCAATTCGTAGGAGGAGTACCATTTGAAGTTGGAACATTCAGTAACGATTCTCAAGCTGCATCATTATTGGGAATACCTAAATTAAAACAAGAAGAATCTCAAAGTGGTAGTATTGGTTTTACAGCTAAAGTACCATCTGTTAATTTGACATTAACTGCTGATGCTTATATCATAGGAATTAAAGACAGAGTGGTTCTTACTGATCAATTCTCAAGACCTGGAGGAACTCCTGCACCAGGAACTCCTGCATACATTTTAAATGGCTTATTCGATACCGCTGGAGCAACTGCAGCAACCTTTTTTGCTAATGCTATTGACACACAATCAAAAGGTATTGACATTGTGATAAGCCAAGTAGCCAACTTAGGTAATGGTCTTAAATTGAAAAATGATTTATCTGGAACTTTTGGAAATACACAAAAAGTTGGAAGTATTCATGCTTCTCCTATCTTAGAGGATAATGGACAAGTTAACAGATACTTTTCTGAATCAAGCAGAGTATATCTTCAAGAAGCTGTTCCAAGACAAAAAATAAATTTAACCAATACACTTACCGTTAAAAAATTCGATTTCTTCTTGAGAAACGTATATTTTGGTGAAGTTACCGATCCAAACACAAGTGATGTAAATGGCGATGGAAGAATAGAAGCATTACCAGTTAATGGATTTGCTGTTGAAGTTGAGCACCCAGTTTGGGGAGCAAAAATCATAACTGATTTATCAGTTAGTTATAATTTAACTAAAAATGCTAAAATTGTAGTTGGTGCCAACAATCTTTTTGATATTTATCCAGGTCTTAATTATGGCCCTATTTCAGCAAAAAGAGCAATTAATATTATTACCCCTAATATAGCCGGTGTACCGCAAACAGGTTTAGATGCTAATGGAAATGTTATATATAGTACTACTACTCCTACTGTAGATTTGTCTAACGCAAACCAATTTGTTTATTCAAGAAACGTATCACAATTTGGTCAAAACGGACGTTTCGTTTTTGCCAGAATAAGCTATAATTTCTAAAATACATTTTTATATTATTGAAAACCATCTCGCTTGTCGGGATGGTTTTTTTTGGCTTAAACTTTGGCTTAAAAGAATTCTATCTTTGTAACTTTGTAATTCTGAATCTTTTTAAATGAAATTCCAAGTTATATCTGATTACCAGCCAAAAGGCGACCAACCACAAGCTATTGAAAAATTAACTCAAGGCATTGAGGCTGGCGAGAAATTCCAAACTTTGCTCGGTGTTACCGGTTCTGGAAAAACGTTTACTGTTGCCAATGTAATTCAGGAAGTACAAAAACCCACTTTGGTTTTGGCACACAACAAAACCTTGGCAGCGCAATTGTATTCAGAATTCAAGCAGTTTTTCCCGAATAATGCCGTGGAATATTTCGTTTCGTATTACGATTATTACCAGCCAGAAGCATTTATGCCTGTAACTGGAGTTTTCATCGAAAAGGATTTATCCATCAACGAAGAGTTGGAAAAAATGCGTTTGAGCACTACTTCTTCCCTACTTTCGGGACGAAGAGATATTATAGTCGTGGCATCGGTTTCGTGCATTTATGGTATAGGGAATCCAGTTGAATTTCAGAAAAATGTTATTTCGATAGCAAAAGATCAAATTATTTCCCGCACCAAATTACTACATAGTTTGGTCCAAAGTTTATATTCCAGAACCGAAGCGGATTTCAACCCGGGAAATTTCCGAATAAAAGGCGACACTCTCGAAGTCTATCCAAGTTATGCCGATGATGCGTTTAGAATTCACTTTTTTGGTGATGAAATTGAAGAAATAGAAGCCTTTGATGTCAAGACTTCTCGAGTAATTGAAAGACACGAAAAACTCACAATTTATCCTGCAAATATGTTCGTGACTTCTCCCGATGTTTTGCAAAATGCAATTTGGGAAATCCAACAGGATTTGGTCAAACAAGTTGATTATTTCAAGGAAATTGGCAAACATTTGGAAGCCAAAAGATTGGAAGAACGTACCAATTTCGATTTGGAAATGATTCGCGAATTGGGCTATTGCTCAGGAATTGAAAATTATTCGCGTTATCTTGACGGAAGAGAAGCCGGCACAAGACCTTTTTGTTTATTGGATTATTTCCCTAAAGATTATTTGATGGTTGTTGACGAAAGTCACGTTACACTTTCGCAAGTGCACGCGATGTATGGTGGTGACCGCTCTCGAAAAGAAAACTTGGTAGAATATGGATTTAGACTTCCGGCAGCTATGGACAATCGTCCGTTGAAGTTTGAGGAATTTGAAGCGATGCAAAACCAGGTAATTTATGTTTCGGCAACGCCAGCTGATTATGAATTGCAAAAAACCGATGGCGTTTATATCGAACAAGTTATTAGACCAACGGGATTGTTGGATCCAATTATTGAAATTCGTCCAAGCTTGAATCAAATTGATGATTTGATTGAAGAAATTCAGGCACGAGCCGAGATTGACGAACGGGTTTTGGTCACTACTTTAACTAAAAGAATGGCCGAAGAATTGGCAAAATATTTGGCAAAAGTTTCCATTCGTTGCCGTTATATCCATTCGGATGTGGATACTTTGGAACGTATAGAAATTATGCAGGATTTGCGTAAAGGATTGTTTGATGTTTTAATTGGTGTGAATTTATTGCGGGAAGGATTGGATCTACCCGAAGTTTCATTGGTTGCCATTCTCGATGCCGACAAGGAAGGTTTTTTGAGAAGTCATCGTTCGCTTACACAAACAATTGGCCGTGCTGCGAGAAACCTCAACGGAAAAGCTATTATGTATGCAGACAAAATTACGGCAAGTATGCAAAAGACGATTGACGAAACAAATTACCGCAGAACGAAACAGATTAATTTCAATATGGAGAACAATCAGGTTCCTCAAGCTTTAAATAAAAAAATCGAAAGTGCCTTTACAAAAAACCCATTGGCAGATTATGAATTGGGCTATAGCAGTTCAATAGCCGCGGAACCCATCACGGAATACCTTTCGAAACCTGAAATCGAAAAACGGATTCGAGAGAAACGAAAATCAATGGAAAAAGCCGCAAAAGACTTGGATTTTATGCAAGCGGCGAAACTTCGAGATGACATTAAAGCATTGCAGGAACAATTGGTTTAATTATGCTGTTCTTTAAAAATTTCCAGTAATACTTCAGCATCAATTATTGGGCTTTTAGTCATTTTCATCATTTTGAGAATACGGTTGGTAACTATTGGATTCAGTCCCATCTTAATCACAATTTGCTGGATTGAAACTTCCTCTTTCTGATGCAAAACACCATCAATATGCATTAATAAAGCCAAACGATAAAACTGCTGGAAGCGCTCAAATTCGGATTTTATTACAATATGAGGTAATTCCAGATGAAACAAATCATTAAACTCGGTTTTGCTAATGTTTAATTCATTTGCTACAATAGCTAAAAACTCGTATTCTCTTTTATGCAATTGTCCATCAACAGTAGAAAAAGCAATCATTTCTAAAAGTAAACTTCTTTTTTCTTCGTAAGTGTTCATCTAATCATTAATTTTAGCTAAAATATTGTTTTTAAATTGAAATACAAACTCCAAACAATGATTCGACGATTCTTACTTCTTTTTATTTTTTTTATTGCAACCGGAAAGACTTTTGCTCAGCACCCGAGCCCAAAGGGCGAACTGGCGAAGCAAAGTACGGCTTCAAAACAAGTTTCAACTTTCACCATCGAAGCACCACAATTAGGGTATTCAAAGAAGATTTGGATCTATTTGCCGAAGAATTACGATTCAACCAAAAAGAAATATCCCGTGATTTATATGCACGATGCCCAAAATCTTTTTGATGCCAAAACTTCTTTTGTTGGCGAATGGAATGTAGATGAAAAACTAGATAGTATCAACGCACAGGTAATTGTCGTAGGTATTGAACACGGAAATGAAAAACGAATCGACGAATTAACACCTTACAAAAACGCGAAATATGGAGGTGGAAATGCCAATAATTATCTTGAATTTATTGTAAAAACATTAAAACCAAAAATAGATACAAAATATAGAACAAAAACAAATCCCAGAAACACAGCTATTATAGGAAGTTCAATTGGTGGATTGGCTTCTTATTATGCCATTTTAAAATATCCTGAAGTTTTCGGGAGAGCAGGAATTTTTTCGCCCGCATTATGGTTTAATCAAGAAGAAATAATTGAATTAACAAAAAAAGCGCCAAAGCTAAAAACCAAATTATATTTTCTTTGTGGCGATAATGAAGGTGATGAAAGTGATAAAAAAATAATGATTGAAAACCTTAACAAAATTGATGATTTGATTAGTGAAAAAAGATGTGAATGCAATAATCTGACCAAAATAAAGATTGTGAAAGGCGGTGAACATAACGAAAAATTATGGCGGGATGGTTTTGTAAATGCGTACCTTTGGCTTTTTTAATCCAAGTTTGAAACTAAACTTTAAAATGTAAAAAATGACAAACAACGATATACTCAAAAAACTGCGTGTCGCACTAATGTTGCGAGATGATCAAATAGTTGAAATCCTAGAATTGGTAGATTTTAGAATTTCTAAATCAGAATTAGGTGCTTTTTTCCGAGCAGAAGACCACGAAAATTATGTGGAATGTGGTGACCAAGTGTTGCGCAATTTCCTAAACGGATTGGTGATTCATTTGCGAGGAACAAAAGAAAATCCAAAAAATCCAAATGATGTTATAGCAAAACACAAAGCACAAATCCCAGTAAAAGAAGGAGCTTCAGAAAGACCCGAATTCAAAGCAAAACCAAAAGACGAAGAAAGAGCGAGAGGTGATCAAAGTCCTTCTAAATCAAAGCCAGCTGCAAAAAAGAAACCTTTTAAGAAACCTGCTCCAAAAGTGCAAGTAGTAGAAAAAGTGAAATTCAATTTCGGAAAAAACAAAAAATCATAAATTTATGAAAACTGCTTTGATTATTGGCAGCACTGGACTTATAGGTTCCCAACTTTTAGAAATTCTTTTGGAAAGTCAGGAATATGAAAAAGTGCTCACTTTTGTCAAAAGAGATTCAGGTATTCTGCATCCCAAATTAAGGCAACACATTATTGATTTTGATAAGCCGGAAAGCTACAAGGAATTAGTCGTTGGTGATGATTTCTTTTGTACCATTGGCACGACCATAAAGAAAGCAGGAAGTCAGGAAGCATTCAGAAAAGTTGATTTTGAGTATCCAATGCAGTTTGCCACTTTTGCTTTAAAAAATAAAGTCAAACAATTCTTGATTGTTTCATCCCTTGGAGCTGATGCCTCTTCATCAAATTTTTATTTAAAAACAAAGGGAGAAATTCAAGATTTTCTAAAAGATTGTAATTTCGAAAGTGTTTCTGTATTACAACCTTCCCTTCTTTTAGGTAAGAGAAAAGAATTTCGTTTGGGTGAAAAAATAGGAACTTTTTTTGTCAAACTTTTTTCAATTTTATTAATTGGAAACTTAAAAAAGTACAAAGCAATTCAAAGTGAGGCAGTTGCTAAAGCAATGTTCATTACAGCTCAAAAGAATTACAAAGGATTTCATATTATTGAATCCGATAGCATACAAGAAATAGCAAATAAAAAATCCTGAACGAGAAGTTCAGGATTTTTTTATTTATAAGATATGTATCTATAATATTAAGAAAGCGCTGCTTTTACTTGATCAGCTGCTTCTTGAAATTCAACAGCCGATAAAATTGGCATTCCTGAATTGTCAATTAATTCTTTTGCTATAACCGCATTAGTTCCTTGCAAACGAACAATGATTGGCACTTTAATAGCGTCTCCCATATTTTTGTAAGCATCAACAACACCTTGAGCAACGCGGTCGCAACGAACGATTCCACCAAAAATGTTAATTAAAATTGCTTTTACGTTAGGATCTTTCAAGATAATACGGAAAGCTAATTCAACACGTTTTGCATCTGCAGTTCCACCAACGTCCAAGAAATTTGCTGGTTCAAAACCTGCATATTTAATTAAATCCATCGTTGCCATTGCAAGTCCTGCTCCATTTACCATACAACCTACAGTTCCGTCAAGATCAACGTAGTTTAATCCTGCTTCTTTTGCTTCTACTTCGATTGGATTTTCCTCACGAACATCCCGCATTTCAGCTAATTTTGGATGACGATACAAAGCATTATCATCTAAATTTACTTTTGCATCAACTGCAATGATTTTATTATCTGAAGTTTTCAAAACTGGATTGATTTCAAACATTGAAGCATCTGAACCGATGTAAGCTTTATATAAAGCGTCTACAAACTGAACCATTTCTTTAAAAGCATTTCCAGAAAGACCTAAATTAAAGGCTATTCTTCTTGCTTGAAAAGCTTGCAATCCTACTGAAGGATCAATCTCTTCAGTAAAAATTAAATGTGGCGTATGTTCAGCTACGTGCTCAATATCCATTCCACCTTCGGTAGAATACATAATCATATTGCGTCCTTTACTTCTATTCAATAAAACAGACATATAAAACTCTGAAGTTTCACTTTCTCCAGGATAATAAACATCTTCAGCAACCAACACTTTATGCACTAATTTACCTTCGGCTGAAGTTTGTGGTGTAATTAAATGCATTCCAATGATTTGTTCTGCTAATTCCTCAACCTGTTGAAGGTTTTTAGCTAGCTTAACTCCACCACCTTTTCCACGTCCACCTGCGTGAACCTGAGCTTTAATAACATGCCATCCTGTTCCGGTTTCGGCAGTCAATTGTTTTGCTGCAGCAACCGCTTCCTTTGGATTGTTAGCAACATAACCGCGTTGCACTTTCACGCCATAACTGGCTAATATCTGTTTTCCTTGGTATTCGTGTATATCCATGATTGAATTATTTGACTTTTAAAAAGTGGTACAAAAATAGCGAAATTCATCTTAAAACTAAAATCTTTTTTCAATATAAAAGCATAAATATCATTTAATGAAAAATTATCTATTTAATTATACATTTTGTACCTTCATCAGCAAATTAGTGAAGCGTTTTATGTGAAATATTTAAATCTAAACTACTATATCGATTGAGAAAATTAAATAAAAAGTATTAATTTTAGTAGTCTAACACCAATTTGCTCTAGTATAACAAAATTGAATTATCATTTTGTCAATTTGAATGTATAAGAATGCTTTATTGCTATTTATTAAACGTTTTTTTAACATTATAGTAAAAATAAGTTAAACGCAAATTTTAAAATTCATGTAATTAATGAAATCTTTATTTTTGCATAAAAATCATCAAGCATGAAAGTTAAAGAACAAGGCCTTTATTTGCCAGAATTTGAACACGACAACTGTGGCGCAGGATTTATTTGTAATTTGAATGGAATCAAGTCTAATGACATTATTCATAAAGCACTCGATATTCTAATAAATTTAGACCATCGAGGTGCTGTAAGTGCTGACGGAAGAACCGGAGATGGAGCTGGAATTTTATTTGATATTCCGCATAATTTTTTTAAGAAAGTTTGTGATTTTGAAATTCCTGAACCAAGAGAATATTCTGTGGGAATGGTTTTTATGCCAAAAAGCAAAAATCAAATTGCTTTTTGCAAAACTACTTTTGAAGAATCAATCAAAAATCAAAACCTTCAGATTTTAGGATGGAGAGATGTTCCTGTTGACCCATCAAATTTAGGACAAATTGCCGCCGAAAAAGAACCAACCGTAAAACAAGTATTTGTTGGCAAAAATGGTTTGGATTTGACAGAGCAGCAATTCAATGCTAAAATGTTTGCTGCAAGAAAAATTTCTGAACATATTGTAATTAATTCAAGAATTTCTGAAAGTCACCGATTCTATTTTTCAAGTTTCTCTACCACTACTATTATATATAAAGGTCTATTAAGACCCGAAGATATTAGCCCTTATTATACTGATTTATTAGATAATGATTTGGTTACAAGACTGGCTTTGGTTCACCAACGCTTTTCTACCAATACTTTCCCTTCATGGGAATTGGCACAACCATTCAGATATATGTGTCATAATGGCGAAATCAATACACTTCGAGGAAACATTAGCAGAATGCGCGCTCGTGAGGAATTGATGAAAAGCGATGTTTTTGGCGAAGACATCAAAAAATTATTTCCAATAATATTAGAAGGAAAATCTGATTCTGCTTCTATGGATATGGTCGTTGAATTGTTATTGATGACAGGTCGTTCCTTGCCAGAAGCAATGATGATGGTTGTTCCTGAAGCTTGGGAAAAACACCAAAACATGTCCGAAGACAAGAAAGCATTCTACGAATACAATTCTTGTATTATGGAACCTTGGGATGGACCAGCTTCGATTCCTTTTACTGACGGAAATGTAATTGGTGCTTTATTGGATAGAAATGGATTGCGTCCATCTCGTTATACACTTACAAAAGGTGGTTTTGTAATTATGTCTTCAGAAATTGGAGTTCTTGATATTAAACCTGAAGATGTAGTCCAACACGGCCGATTAGAACCAGGAAAAATGTTCTTAGTAGATATGAACGCAGGACGAATTATTGAAGATGATGAAGTGAAAAATTCTGTTGTTACCAAACATCCGTACAGGAAATGGTTAGATGAAAATATGTTGCACCTTGCACAGATTCCTTATACTGACAATGCCATTCCTGTTGAAAACATAGATTTTCAAACTCGACAGAGATTATTTGGATACACAATTGAAGATTTAAAAACCATAATAAACCCAATGGGTTCCGGTGGCGCTGAAGCCATTAGTTCAATGGGTAATGATACTCCATTAGCTGTTTTATCAGATCAGCCACAACTTTTATATAACTATTTCAAACAATTATTTGCTCAAGTTACAAATCCTCCTTTGGATGGTATTCGTGAAGAAATCATTACAGATATCAGCTTGGCAATTGGTGGTGATTACAATATTTTTGACATTGTTCCAAAACATTGCAAGAAATTAAAAATTCATAATCCAGTTATTTCAAACGAAGATTTGGATAAAATAAGAAGTGTTGACCATCCCGATTTCAAATCAGTAACAATTTCTACTTTATACGAAATAAAAAAAAGGGTAAATGGTTTGGAGCGTGCTTTAGAGAAATGTATTGCTGCCACGTTCAAAGCAGTAAATGAAGGTTGTAATATTGTAATCCTTTCAGACAGAGGAGTGAGTGAAAAAATGGCACCAATTCCAATGTTATTAGCTTGTTCCTACATTCACCATTCGCTAAATACTTTAAAAGTTCGTTCGAAATTTGGAATCATTATTGAATCTGCGGAACCTCGCGAACCACATCATTTTGCCTTATTATTTGGTTATGGTGCAAGTGCGATTAACCCTTATATGGTAAACGAAATAATTCGTGACCAAGTTGATAAAGGTTTCATTTCTAATGTAAATGCTGAATATGCAATCAAGAATTTCAACAAGGCAATTGCAAAAGGAATATTGAAAATTATGAACAAAATTGGTATCTCTACTTTACATTCTTATAGAGGCGCACAAATTTTTGAAATTTTAGGATTAAATAAAACATTCTCTTCTAAATATTTTCCAAACACACCCTCAAGAATTGAAGGAATTGGGCTTATGGAAGTTGAAAAAGAAGTCAAAAAAAGATACCAAAAAGCTTTTCCAAACTCAAAAGTAGCAAGTCTATTGTCTTTAGAAATTGGAGGGATTTACAGATGGAGAAGAAATGGAGAAAGACATATGTTTAACCCGACCACGATTGCAAAATTGCAACAAGCGGTTCGATTAAACAGTCCGGAAAGCTATAAGGAATATGCTAATATGGTTAATGACCAAAGCAAAAATCTTATGACTATCAGAGGATTATTCGAGTTTAACAACCTCGATCCTATTTCAATTGATGAAGTAGAGCCTTGGACAGAAATCGTAAAAAGATTTAAAACCGGTGCAATGTCTTATGGTTCTATCAGTTTAGAAGCTCATGAGAATTTAGCTATTGCGATGAACAGAATTGGCGGAAAAAGTAATTCTGGAGAAGGTGGAGAAGATCCAAAACGTTTTCAAAAAGACTTAAATGGTGATTCCAGAAATAGTGCTATCAAACAAGTTGCATCAGGAAGATTTGGTGTTTCGATCAACTATTTGACAAATGCTCGTGAGATTCAAATAAAAATGGCTCAAGGTGCAAAACCTGGAGAAGGCGGACAATTACCGGGTGAAAAAGTATATCCTTGGATTGCCGAAGTGAGAAATTCGACTCCTTATGTTGGACTTATTTCACCGCCACCACATCACGATATTTATTCTATTGAAGATTTATCACAATTAATTTTTGATTTAAAAAATGCCAATCGTGAAGCTAGAATTAACGTAAAATTAGTTTCAGAAGTTGGTGTTGGAACAATCGCAGCTGGTGTAGCCAAAGCAAAAGCCGATGTGATTTTGATTTCAGGATACGACGGAGGAACTGGTGCTGCACCTTTAACTTCACTACAACATACTGGAATTCCTTGGGAACTTGGACTAGCCGAAGCGCAACAAACCTTAATCTTAAATGATTTAAGAAGCCGAGTAGTTTTAGAATGTGATGGTCAGTTGAAAACAGGTCGTGATGTCGCTATCGCTGCTTTGCTTGGAGCTGAAGAATTTGGTTTTGCAACTGCACCATTAGTGGCTTCTGGTTGTATTATGATGAGAGCTTGTCACCTGAACACGTGTCCGGTTGGTATTGCTACACAAGACCCTGAATTAAGAAAAAATTTCAAAGGAACACCAGAACACGTTATTAACTTTATGTATTTTATTGCTGAAGAGTTGAGACAAATTATGGCGCAACTAGGATTTAGAACACTGAAAGAAATGGTGGGACAATCTCAAAAACTGAATGTCAACAAAGCCATCAAACATTATAAAGCAAGCGGTTTAGATTTATCAACTATTCTTTATAAACCAGAAAAAGCAAATAGTGTACCTAATCATAATACCACAACACAAGATCACGAATTAGAACATGTTTTAGATTTTGATATAATAAAAGCGGCTCTTCCTTCGATTTACAGAAAAGAAAGAACAAGAGTTACTTTTAAAATTAAAAATACAGATCGTGCTGTTGGCGCAATTTTGAGTAACGAAATTTCAAAAATTTATGGAGCCCAAGGTTTACCGGAAGACACCATATTAGTCGATTTCGAAGGCTCTGCTGGACAAAGTTTTGGGGCATTTGCAACCAATGGATTGTCCTATAAAATTCACGGAAACTGTAATGATTATTTAGGAAAAGGGCTTTCTGGAGGAAAATTGATTATCAAAGTTCCTCCTACTGCAACTTTTAAACCTGAAGAAAATATTATTATTGGTAATGTTGCTCTTTATGGAGCAATAACTGGTGAAGCTTATATAAATGGTATTGCCGGAGAACGTTTTTGCGTAAGAAATTCAGGTGCAACAGCAGTTGTAGAAGGAATTGGAGATCACGGATGTGAATATATGACAGGTGGAACTGTAGTTGTTCTTGGAAAAACCGGTAGAAATTTTGCTGCAGGTATGAGCGGTGGAATTGCTTATGTTTTTGATGATAAAAAACAGTTCGATAGCAGATTTTGTAATATGGAAATGGTTGAATTTGAAACTTTAGAAGAAGAAGACTTGACAAAATTGAAACGTTTGATTCGAAACCATTCTATGTATACCAATAGTCCATTGGCAAAAAGAATCCTTGAAGACTGGGGAAATCAACAAAAGCATTTTATCAAAGTAATGCCAACAGAATACAAAAAAGCATTATTGAGAATTGCTAAAGAAAAAGAATTAGAAGAACTAATAGTACAATAGTTATGGGCAAGATAGGCGGATTTAAAGAATATAATAGAGCTGACGAAAGTAATGTAGTTGTTCTGGAACGAGTTTCAAACTATAATGAATTTACGATTCCGTTAACGAAAGATAAGATCAAAGAACAAGGTTCAAGATGTATGGATTGTGGGATTCCATTTTGTCACAGTGCATGTCCGTTAGGGAATTTGATTCCGGATTTTAACGATATGGTGCATCAGGAAGAATGGCAAAGTGCCTTGAATATTTTACAATCAACAAATAACTTTCCTGAGTTTACAGGTCGTTTATGTCCTGCACCTTGTGAAAAATCGTGTGTTTTGGGAATTATAAAAGATCCTGTAGCGATTGAAAATATTGAAAAAAGCATTGTCGAAAGAGGTTTTTCCGAAGGCTGGATCAAACCACAGCCACCTGAAGTTAGAACTGGAAAAACAATAGCCGTTATCGGTTCGGGCCCTGCAGGCTTAGCAGCTGCTCAACAATTAAATCGTGCTGGTCATACCGTAACCGTTTTCGAAAGAGATAACGCCATTGGCGGATTATTACGCTATGGGATTCCTAATTTTAAATTAGAAAAAGGGATTATCGATAGACGTGTCGCTATTTTAGAAGCTGAAGGAATTGTTTTTAAAACCAATATAAATGTTGGCGTAAATTACAGCATCGATCAATTGAATAGCTTTGATTCTATCGTATTATGCGGTGGCGCAACCGAAAGAAGAGCTTTACCAACAAAAGGTGCCGACAGCAAAGGCGTAGTTCAGGCTATGGATTTCTTATCACATCAAACTAAAGTTTTATATGGTGAAAAAATTGAAAACCAAGTAAAAGCAACCGGCAAAAACGTAATTGTTATTGGTGGTGGAGACACCGGTTCTGACTGTGTAGGGACTTCTAATAGACACGGAGCGTTATCTGTTACCAATTTCGAAATCATGCCAAAACCACCTGTTGGAAGAAGCGAAACAACTCCTTGGCCATTTTGGCCTTTGCAATTAAAAACATCTTCTTCACACGAAGAAGGTTGTGGAAGAAACTGGTTAATCAATACCAAAGAATTTCTTGCTAATGAAAAAGGGGAATTGGTAGGTTTGAAAACCGTTGAAGTAGAATGGAAACTGAAACCTGGACAAAGACCTGAACTTGTAGAAAAAGAAGGTTCAGAAAAAATCTGGCCTTGCGATTTAGCCTTGTTAGCTTTAGGATTTACTGGTCCGGAGAAAACTTTGAGCGACCAATTAGGAATAAAAATTGATGCTCGCAACAACTATTTTGCTACTAATTATCAAACAAATGTTCCTCACATTTTTACCGCCGGTGATATGAGAAGAGGACAATCCTTAATCGTTTGGGCAATTTCCGAAGGACGTGAGGCAGCAAGAGAAGTAGATAATTATTTAATGGGTTACACCAATTTACCAACAAAAGGGAATGGCGACTTGCCAAGTTTATAATAAAACAACACAACTACTATTTTAAGCCCTTGAGAAATTATTTTTCAAGGGCTTTTCATTTACAATAAATTTGGAAAGCAATAACAAATGTTAATTCTGAAACATTTTGTTATATTTTGTTAATTTTGAGTTTTACACTTGTGTGAACCAATAAAGAGTAATAAATTTGCCAAAAATGTAGCAAGATGCAATCAAAAGATTTAGTACAATTAGCAGAACAATTTGGAAGTCCATTATATGTTTATGATGCCGACAAAATCCAATCCCAATATAAAAGATTGACAAATGCTTTCTCTAAAGTAGAAAAATTGCGTATCAATTATGCAATGAAAGCCCTGTCAAACATTGCCATACTCCAATTGTTGAGAGAAATGGGTTCTTGTTTGGATGCAGTTTCTATACAAGAAGTTCAATTAGGACTTTACGCTGGATATTCACCTGACCAAATATTTTTTACTCCAAATGGTGTTTCACTTGAAGAAATCGAGGAAGTATCTGCGATGGGAGTTCAAATCAATATTGACAACTTATCTATTTTGGAACAATTTGGCACAAAATATCCAAACATTCCAGTTTGTATTCGAATCAACCCACACGTGATGGCTGGTGGAAACACTAATATTTCCGTGGGCCATATTGATAGTAAATTTGGAATTTCGATTCATCAATTACCCCATTTGTTGCGAATTGTCGAAAATACAAAAATGCACATTGTGGGAATCCATATGCATACAGGTTCTGACATTTTGGACATAGAAGTGTTTTTATATGCCGCTGAAATTTTATTCGACGTGGCTAAAAACTTCAAAAACCTTGAATTTCTTGACTTTGGAAGCGGATTTAAAGTGCCTTATAAAAAAGATGATATAGAAACTGACATTGAAGAATTAGGAAAAAAATTATCCAAAAGATTCAATTCTTTCTGCAAAGAGTACGGTAAAGATTTAACTTTGATTTTCGAACCAGGAAAATTTCTGGTAAGTGAAGCAGGACACTTTTTAGCAAAAGTAAATGTGGTAAAACAAACTACTTCGACTGTATTTGCTGGAATTGACAGTGGTTTCAATCATTTGATAAGACCAATGTTTTATGGTTCACAACATCATATCGAAAATATTTCGCATCCAAAAGGAAAAGAGCGTTTCTATTCTGTTGTAGGATACATTTGTGAAACAGATACTTTTGCTAACAATCGTAGAATTTCCGAAATCAACGAAGGCGATATTTTAAGTTTTAGAAATGCAGGAGCTTATTGCTTCTCGATGGCATCGAACTACAATTCGAGATACAAACCAGCAGAAGTTTTATGGCAAAATGGTAAAGGCCACTTAATAAGAGAACGAGAATCTTTTGAAGATTTACTTAAAAATCAAATTCCGTTGCCAGTAGAAACTGCAACAGTTTAATAAATAAAGAATCCCATTTCAATGAAAAATGAAGTGGGATTCTTTTTTTGAATAAATTTCATCAAATTCAGGTTGAAAAATTTTAAAACCAAATCTTATGAGCAGAGGTAAAAAATTCTCAATTCTTTTTAGAAAAGTGAGATTTATCATATTTATTAGATTTTAAAATAGTTAATTTTACATTCAATAATTAATAATTAATAATTAAAAAAAATGAAAAAATTTATAATTTGGAGCGCGGCAGGTTTAGTAGCGCTATTGGTTTTAATTCAATGTAAACCTAATAATGAAAAGCCAGAAACAATAAAGAAAGTTGAAAATGCAAATTCACATCAAGTTACTGTGAAAGAGGTTTTAAACGCTAACGCTTACACATATCTTCTTGTAACTGAAGGTGCAAAAGAATTTTGGATTGCTGTTCCAAAAACGGATGTAAAAGTTGGAAAAACCTATACTTATGAAGGAGGAATGGAAATGAAAAAATTTGAGAGTAAAGATTTAAAAAGAATTTTTGACTCTGTATTTTTTGTTGAGGGAATAACAGATCCTAATGCTCCAGTAGCAACAGAAGCGCCAATAGATCCTAAAACAATAATTTCTTCTACTCAGTTATCAAAAGGAATTACTTTGGACAAAGGCGGAATTTCTATATTTGATTTATATTCAACAAAAGATAAATTAGCTGGTAAAACCGTTATCTTAACTGGTAAAGTGGTGAAATTTTTACCTGAAATTATGAATAAAAACTGGATTCATTTACAAGACGGAACAAGTCTTAACGGATTTAATGACATTACAATTACCACTTTAGCTAAGGTAAAAGTTGATGAAATAGTTACTATAAAAGGTACTGTTGCTTTAAATAAAGATTTAGGTGCAGGCTATAAATACGACATTCTTATTGAAGATGCTGTTCTTGTAAAATAAGGAAAGCTTTACTGTTTTTATAAATAAGGAATCCCATTTCAATGAAAAATGAAATGGGATTTTTTTTTGAAATAATGAGATCAAAAAATGGTTATTCTAGTTGAGAGTAATTCATTCTTGCTATTTGTCACGCTGGAAGCGTCTATATTAAGTTACTCTTTTTTTTGAGACGCTTCCAGCGTGACAAACGGAGTAGACTATTTTTATTTTTCTCCCAAAACTTCCGTCAAAACCTTGCTTTCAGTGCCGTTTGGCATTTCAATTTTTAGTTTAAGAGCTAATGTTGGCGCAATTTGAGTAATTTCTTTTTTATCAAAACTTTCTCCGGGTTTTATTTTCCAACCATAGAAAAGTAAAGGAGCGTGCGTGTCATAAGCATAAGGTGTTCCGTGAGAAGTTCCCGTTGGGCCGTATTGAATATATCCCGGTTTGTCCAGCACCACCAAATCTCCATTTTGAGTTGGATCATAACCTTTGGCAATAAAATTCAGGTAATAATCATTTCCCGTCGAAGCCAAAATCTCTTCTTCGGTATATACTCTTTTTACTTGCTCCTGAGTTATCAAATAATCCTTGAACGCTTGTTTTACTTTAACCAAGTCTAATCCTTTAGACTTGATTATTTCCTTGTTGAAAAAAAGATTAAAATTAGAATAATTGGTTACTAAATCATCGCCAAAGGTTTCTTTAGAAAAACTTTTCAAAGATTTAGTAATTTCTTTGGTATCTAAATTCTTAACCGCATATTTTTTGTCTTTTAGATAATTGGCATTTTCTGCGCAAGCATGATCAGCTGTCAAGAAAAGCAAATAATTATCTTTACCAACGGTTTTATCTAAATAGTCTAAAAGGTCAGCTATAGTCATATCCAATCGCAAATAAGTATCTTGTAACTCCATTGATCTTGGTCCTAAAATATGCCCAACATAATCGGTTGAAGAAAAACTTATGGTTAGAAAATCGGTAATATTATCTTTCCCCAATTCTTCTTTTTCAATAGCTTTCTTGGCGAAATCAGCTAATAAATCATTTCCAAAAGGAGTTGAACGCATTACTTCAGCACCATGTTTATCGTACATTTCTTTAAGATTGTATGGGAAAACAGGTTTGTCACAATTGAATAATTTACCTTCATACGGATTATCGTCTGGCCAACTTTCGTTATAATCTGCTGCAGGTTTTATTAGACTCCAGCCTTTATTGATATAAGGCAAATAGTTTTTTTGATTATTGAATTCAGTAACCCAATCAGGAAGTTTTGAACCATAGAATGTACTCGAAATAAACGCTCCGGTCCCACTATACCATAAAGCCCAATTAGCAAAATGTCCTGCTGGCAAAATCGCTCCACGATCTTTCAGACTCATCCCGATTACTTTTCCTTTGAAGTTAGTTCCTAATCGCAATTCGTCAGTAATGGTAGTGCTTTGGAGGTTTTTTGGAGACATTGCTCCTTCTTTATCCGTTCCTTCACCAACTGTTTTTACTGAATCATCATCCGTACAATAAGTTGTTTTCCCCAATTTTCTGCTATACCATTCGTTTCCAACAATTCCGTTAATAGATGGCGTTGTACCTGTATAAATTGACGCATGACCAGGGCCAGTATATGTAGGCATATAATTAAAATTGGCGTTGTGAAAAACAAATCCTTTGCTCATTAAACGCTTGAAACCATTTGGTGAAAAATCATCCGAAAAACGGTATAAATATTCCATTTTCATTTGATCAACCACAATTCCAACTACTAATTTTGGACGTTGTTGGGCTTGAAGGCTAGTACTAACAACAAATGACAATAACAAAAATATCTTTTTCATATTAAATTTTAATTTGGGTAAAATTACGTATTCCCTTTATACTAACTTGAATGATGGAGAGATTTTAGAAAATTTAATATAATCTTAACTTATAATAATTATTTATAATTGAAGATATTGTAGAGTATAATTCTGTCATCATAATTGATGTAAAGTTGCTTGCGATTGTCTTGTTTTTTTCTGGTAATTATCGAAAGAGTACAATCTTCACCATTGTTATCTTTGCAGGTAAAAGAGTAAAGACTATCGGTTTCGTTTTCTTCTAAAGGGATATAGTCAACGATTTCAAATACTTGAATAGCTTCGGAATACACTATAATTCGGCTTTTATCAGTATCCAATTTTACTAAAATATTGACCAACTTCAAATCAGACCATTTCCCCCAATTCCCTTTTTGGTTTTTTTCTAATACACTTAAACTAGAGGTACTGAATTTGTATGTTTGCCCATAAGATTGATGCAGACCCAAACCAAGTAAAGCCAAAACAATAATTATTTTTATTTTTGTCATCATTTATAAAATTAGTGCGCAGCCAAAAGTAATGAAATTAGTATCTAGAAATTATAATTTACAACATCATTTTTTGCTAATTCAAAGTCTGTAATCATTTCCTCAATAATTTCAGCAGCTGATTTTATATCGTGAATTAATCCTGCTATTTGGCCAATTTCGAGTTCACCTTCGATTAAATCCCCTTCAAACATTCCGTGTTTAGCTCTTGCTCTGCCTAACAATGCAGATAATTCTTCTTTCGTTGGACATTTTAAATACAAATCCTGAACATCTTGGTAAAATTTATTTTTGATTAAACGAACTGGAGCCAATTCTTTCAAAGTGACTTGTGTCTCGCCTTCTTTGGTTTCAAGAATTCTATTTTTGAAATTTGCGTGTGCCGAAGATTCAACTGAGGCGGCAAAACGACTTCCTACTTGCACAGCATCAGCGCCAAGAACCATTGTAGCTAGCATTCCTCTTCCGCTTGCAATTCCTCCAGCAGCAATTAATGGAATTCGTATTTTTTCTTTCACCATCGGAATTAAGGTAAAAGTGGTGGTTTCTTCTCTGCCGTTATGTCCTCCGGCTTCAAATCCTTCGGCAACCACTGCATCAACTCCGGCGTCTTGTGCTTTCAATGCAAAAACAGAACTGCTTACTACGTGAACTACGGCTATTCCTTTTTCTTTCAAAAAAGAAGTCCAGGTTTTTGGATTTCCTGCCGATGTAAAAACGATTTTCACTCCTTCTTCGACAATAATCTTCATTATTTCCTCGATGTTTGGATACAACATCGGAACGTTTACTCCAAAAGGTTTATCAGTTGCTTTTTTGCATTTTTGAATGTGTTCCCGCAACACTTCCGGATACATCGAACCTGCTCCAATCAATCCCAAACCGCCGGCATTACTAACAGCACTTGCTAATTTATAGCCGGAATTCCAAATCATTCCTCCTTGAATAATTGGATATTTTATATTAAAAAGCTGCGTGATTTTGTTCATTGAAAGGTTGAAAATTACTGTTTTATAATCTTTCCGCTTTTGGAAAAACCATTTGATTCAATTTTATAGAAATACATTCCACTATTCAAGGACTTCAATGAAATAGGGGAAGATTGAGTGGAGATATTCTTCTCTAACATTTCTTGCCCCAAAACGTTATAAATAGTAAGCATTTTTGAATCGAATCCTTCTGGTAAAGTTATAAAAATGGAATCGCTTGTTGGATTTGGATAAACTATAAAATCATTTTTCGAAAACGCATTAATCGATAATCCATTGGCTAAAGCTAAACGAAAATCAGGAATTCCATAACCATATTGAGTACGTGATTTTACTATTGGATTAAAATTATCAGCTGATTGTGTGATTAATTGTTTGATTTCCTGACACGTTTTGCCTGGCAATGCTTGCCACAAACAAGCTACCATTCCGGCGAGTATTGGACAGGAATAAGAAGTTCCGCTTCCACTGTTAGTAATGGTTCCCGTAGCGTCAGAAACATACGGATTTTGCCCCTGTGCCATAACATCTGGTTTTACTCTTCCGTCAAATGTTGGACCTTGGGAACTAAAAGTAGCATATGTTTCGTCAGCTTTTACAGCACCAATTGTCAATGAATTTATAGCATCTGCTGGAGCAGAAATATATTGCCACGGTTTATTCCCCTCGTTTCCTGCCGAAACTACACATACTATTCCACGGCTGAAAGCGATGTCTAATCCTTTTGAAATAAAAGTGGTAGTACCATTCATATCATTATAAGTGTGGTTATAATTTGTATTGTCAAATGTCGTATAACCTAAAGAAGTAGTAATAATATCAACTCCTAACCTATCAGCTTCTTCGGCCGCTTCGACCCAATTTGACTCTTCAACCGGATTTTCATTTGGTCCATCTTCGGTAATAAATAAATAATATTGGGCATCTGGTGCAGTTCCTACGAGAACATTGTCTTTATAGCCACCCATTAATGAAAGTACGGAAGTGCCATGAGAAATTCCCGTATAAAAATTAGTACTTTTATTTACATAATCATATCCACCAAGAATTTGATTGTTAGTTCTTAATCTCTGAAACGGCTCGGCTGTATCGACTCCCAGAAATCCACCGTCCATTACAGCAATTATTTTTCCAGAACCAGTATAATTAGATTGATGCAATAAATGTCCGTTCAGCATTTGAATTTGGTTGGCTGAACTTCCATAATTAAATGAGGTCAGCGTTTGTAATGTTTTGTTTACTGGTTTGAATTTTAGTTTTGCCGTTGTTCTTTTGCCTGAAACATTTAAAGACTTATCAGCAAAATCGACACGAAGAACAAAAGATAATAATTTTAGTGCATTAATATCCGTTTGTGAACCACGAATATGAAGGCAATTCATCCATTTTGATTTGGCCTTAACTGTAATTCCAGTTAATACC
>NZ_JAYWCK010000058.1:0-17329 GCF_043780635.1 Flavobacterium sp. | reverse complement strand
CAGCATTAACTTTGGTGCAATTCATCAATAAATTTATTTTTGAAAGACCAATAAACAATATTAAAACACAAATAATTTAATTGCACCCAACGGGTTATTATTTATTTTAATATTTCCAAGTATTCTATTTGCGCAAGAATATTTTGACGTTAGGAAATCTAATTGGGGGATGACTTTAAACGAGGTCAAAAAGGCAGAAAAAACAATAATTCCTTTTAGCGAAAATTCTAATGAACTAGTTTATAATATTGAATTAAATGATGAAATAAATTGTAAATTAATATATGAATTTTCAAATGGTATATTAATTAAAGTTTTATATATAGTTTATGGGCCAAATGACGACTATTCAAGAGGAACTTGTGAAAAAAACATACCTGTTTCTTATAAATTAGATAAAATCAAATTTATATTTGATGCACTAATTGAAAAAAAAATGGCTCCAATTCTTGGAGGATGGGATATTTCAGGAATTCAATTCGCAAAAGTAGACGATAGATTACAAAAAGGGACAACCGATAGAGAAACATTTAAATTAATTCAAGAAGAACTAAATAGACTTAATGGCACTGGTGTTGATATTGCTTTTGAAAATACAAGAAGTTTTGCTTCATTTACGATAAGAAATTTTACAAAACAGAATTTTGTTAGTTCTTATAAATGTAATGACAATTATTATAATACATATTTATGGCTAAATATAACTCCTAGTTATGAAGTTAAAAAAGAACTAAAAAAACGGGACTTTTAAATCCCGCATACCAAAGTGTTTTTCAAAATCTTTTACTTTGCAAAGTTTTCCGACTTTGTATCTATAACCTATAACTGTGGAACTAAAGCAGCAGAGGTATATAGTAATATTTATGAAGTAAGGAAACTCTTAATAGACTAGATAATTTTGTCAAGTCTCTTTATTATTTGTTCGATAACTTCGATAAACCTATGTATTAATAACTTGCATATATGAAAAGAGAACAACTTTCACCAAATGAATTTGCTATTGCTTTTGTTGATACTTCACCTTCTGAATTAATACATAACTCAAAAGAAAAATACATTTGCATTGTTCTGGTATATTTCTTTTATATTAAAAGAGATAAATTAACAAGACTTGCTCAATTTAAGAATACAAGAACTTTAAAAAGGAAATTACAAATTCAAAAATATATAATTGAAAATATTGAAAAAAATTTAATTGCACCAACAGGAATTTTAAACTTTAACTATACGAATATTGCTTTAGAAAACGGCAAAAATATTTTAAAACAAATTGGAATAACTAAGGAATTTTATTACTCAGACAGAATTAGTATAGGAAATGAAAAGATGACTTATGGGCATTCTTTAAGTTTAAGTTGGTATAGTATAGTCTTATCAAGATTCCTTCTATATATGGGAACAATAGCTAAAGTAGAAAACAAGAAAATGGTTTCAATTCTTTTAGATTTGTTGCCTGGAGATAATGTTGATAATTTTAGAAATTTCAATACAATTGAATATCTAATAAACAATACAGAATTAGAAGATTTCCAAAATATAGCAATACAAAAAAATGGTTTGGAAAAAATTGGATATGGATATGGTATAAAAGATGAGCAAACAAAAGCGTTAAAAAATGAAATTGATTATGTTATAACAGATTGGATTGTGCAGTCGTTTTATTCTTTACTAAAATATGAAAAGAATAATTTAGACATTTTAAGTGTTGAATATCAATTATCTGAATTGCTAGGTATTTAATTACCAAAAAAGTATTTAAAATACAAAATGCATTTAAAATAGAATAAAACCTTCCCGCCCCCGCCCCTTGAAGTGTTCCATAAAAAACAAATGTTGTTAAACGTCGGATTGCTCTGCATTCTATTTCAATAAGCAACAAACACAGGAAACAAACCACGGCTCATATAAATAGCAACAAATTGTAACTGCAAATGAAAATGGGTACGAAGTCGGGAGACTTCGCACAGCTTGTGAGCAGACAAAACAATTTCTAATTCACTTTCCTATAAGTCCAAACTGCAATTCCATTCAATGCTAAAGCATAGAAAACAATTATGAAAAACGGTCTCGATATATCCGAGAAAGTCGCCCCTTTGAGCATCACCATGCGGATAATCTCCACAAAATAACGGATTGGGTTAAGCAAGGTCAGGTTTTGAGCCCAGACCGGCATACTTTCGATGGGCGTGAATAATCCGCTCATCAATATAAAAATCACGGAGAAAAACCAGGCAATAAACATCGCTTGTTGCTGGGTATCGGAATTGTTGGAGATAATTAATCCAATGCCGAGAATAACCAATAAATAAATCGAAGTAAAGAAATAGATCAACCCAATGCTTCCTAAAATAGGAACGCTGAAAACGACTTTGGCGATGATTAAACCTACGGTCAAAATTACCAATCCCAAAACCCAAAAAGGAAACAACTTCCCAATGACAAACTGGTGTTTATGAATGGGTGTCACGTTGATTTGTTCTAAGGTGCCAATTTCTTTTTCCCTAACGATGTTCATTGAAGACAAAAAAAGTGTGATCATCGTCACCAACAATACTAAAATCCCTGGAACCATAAAGGTTTTATAGTTCAAGGTATTGTTGTACCAAAACGAAGGAATCGTGACAATATTTACTGGTTGTATATAAGAAATCTCGTTGTATTGATACAATTGCGTTTGAATTTTTTGGTTAAAACCGTTTATGATTTGGGAAATATAAACATTCTCCACTCCTGCTGCCGCTCCATCAATAGCGTTAATACTTACGGATAAATTAGCACTATTCTCCTTGATTAAATCGCGTTCAAAATGATTGGGAATTTCGAGAATTACATCGACTTTTCCGGTTTGCATTTGCAAATCGGCTTCTTTTTTAGATGAAAAACTTTCGATGATTTTGAAATATTTCGACGCTTCAAATTTTGAAATCAATTCTCTGGAAGCCACAGAATGATCATTATCAATATAGGAGAATTTGACATTCTTGATTTCAAAACTGGCTGCATTCGATAAAATGAGTAATTGAACCAATGGCAAAACAAATATAATGGGAAGCATTCCTTTATTTCTAAAGATTTGTCGGAACTCTTTTTGGATAATGAATAGTATTGTTTTCATATTTTATTTGCCACGAAGAAGCAAAGTCACAAAGTTTTTTTTTGCCCACTGACCTGTCTGCCGACAGGCAGGTAAAAAGAATTGAACAAATTCCAAATGATTTTTTTGTCTATCATCTATTTTCTTTCTTCTTTACTCTATTTTCTCTTTTCTACTCCAATCTTATTTTATATTTCTTAATACTCACTGCAATAAAAAACACTGTCATTCCGATAAGAATTAAGGTTTCTTTCCATATCACGCTTAGGGTTGCTCCTTTAAGCAACAACGCTTTTATGATGATAATAAACCACTTGGCGGGAATAATATTGCTTATGATTTGCAAGGGCAACGGCATACTGGAAACGGGGAAAATAAATCCCGAAAGGATGATGACGGGCAGCATTAATCCCATCAGCGAAAGCATCATTGCGGTTTGTTGCGAGTTAGAAACTGTCGAAATTAATATGCCTAACGAAAGTGCCGTGGTGATAAACAATATACTTTCGAAAGCCAATAAAAACAAGTTTCCTTCGACTGGCATTTGGAATACAAAAAAGCCCAAAAGCAGGATAATTGTTGCGTTGATTATGGACAAGAAGATATAAGGAAAAACTTTGCCAATGATAACCTGAAAAGGTTTTATGGGAGAAACTAAAAGTACTTCCATCGTGCCCAATTCCTTTTCCCTCGTAATCGAAATAGAAGTCATCATCGCAGAAACCAACATCAAAATAATGGTCATTACGCCAGGAACAAAGGTGAAAACACTTTTCAATTCAGGATTGTAATAGAGTTGGGTTTGCGTTTGTATTTGGTGACTAGTCTTGTTGTTTTTATTGATTTCCTGGGTGTAATTTAGTAAAATGGCGTTGACGTAATTAGTGATGGTATTGGCAACATTGGGATCAGTAGCGTCCGTAATCACTTGCACTTTGGCATGTTTGTGTGTTTGCATATTTTTAATAAAATCTTTTTCGAATACCAAAACGGCTTTAACTTTCCCTTTTTTGAAAACGCTTTCGATTTGGTTTTCATTGGTAATATTCTCTTCAATTTTAAAATAGCTGGAAGCACTGATTTTGTTGATTATTTTTTGTGTTTCGGTATCTTTTGATTTATCAAAAACGGCAATATTGACATTGTTGATTTCGTTGGTAATAGCAAAACCAAATAACATAATTTGAGCAATTGGCATCCCGAAAAGAATGAACATCGTTCGTTTGTCACGAAATATGTGATAGAATTCTTTTGTTACAAAACCGATGAATCTTTTCATTTATTATGTTTATTTGAAGATTAAAGTTTCAAATTATGAAAACATTTTCTCTTTCCTCTTGCTTCTTGCTTCTTGTCTCTAGCTTCTTGCTTCTTTCCTCTTTCTCCCAAAAAATCTACTCAACATTTCTGGCCAATTTCAAAAAAACATCATTCATAGAAGCCACATTGTATTTCTTTTTCAGATTTTTTGGTGTGTCAAGCGCTTCGATTACTCCTTCGACCATAATGGAAACCCGATCGCAATATTCGGCTTCGTCCATATAATGCGTGGTCACGAAAATGGTTGTTCCTTTATTGGCTTCAGCATAAATCATTTCCCAAAATTGTCTTCGGGTAATAGGATCTACTCCTCCTGTTGGTTCATCGAGAAACACGATTTTTGGCTCGTGCATTAAGGCAACTGAAAATGATAATTTCTGTTTCCAACCCAATGGCAATGAACCAACCAGTTTATCAATTGATTCTTCAAGACCCAATTCTTGGACTAATTTGGCTGTTTTTTCTTTTATTTGCATCCTGCTCAATCCGTAAATTCCACCAAAAAAAGTAATGTTTTCTTTGATTGTTAAATCGTCATACATAGAGAATTTTTGGCTCATATAACCAATGCTTCTTTTAACCATTTCAGTATTGGTTTTCACGTTAAATCTTGCAACAAGGGCTTCACCTGAAGTGGGTTTTGAAATCCCGATGAGCATTTTCATAGCCGTGGTTTTTCCGGCACCGTTAGCACCTAGAAAACCAAAAACTTCTCCTTTATAGACATCAAAAGAAATACTTTTGACAGCAGTGAAGTTGCCAAATTGCTTGGTTAGATTTTGTACTTCTATGATTTTTTCTTTGTTCATATTTTCATTTTGAGGCCTGAAACAATCTCGTTTTCAAACACACTTTTTTCAATTTGTAATTCGTAATTTATAATTCGCAATTATTTATAAGTCCATAAAAACGTCTTCAATTGTTGGTTTTGAAACACGAATTTCAATTTCAGAATGCTTATTATTTTCTAGATATTCTTGTAAATTCATTGGATTAAAATCTCCTTTTTTATCGATATAATGAATGTAATCGCCAAAGGCAAAAACACTGTACTGACTTGGATAACTCTTTAAATCCAGAATCAATTGGTGCATGTTTTTTGCCTGAACATCGTAAATAGTTTTATCGTATTTCTTGATGATATTTTCAGGCGTATCGATTTTAAGAATTCTCCCTTTTTGGATTAACGCAATCCGGTCACAGAGCGCAGCCTCATCCATATAAGGGGTGGAAACTAAAATCGTGATTCCTTTTTGCTGCAATCGCTTGAGCATTTCCCAAAATTCTTTTCGGGAAACGGGATCAACTCCTGTGGTCGGTTCGTCCAAAAAAAGCACTTTTGGTTTGTGAATCAAGGCACAACACAAAGCTAATTTCTGTTTCATTCCACCGGATAGTGCTCCTGCCCTTCTCGTTTTGAAGGGTTCAATTTGAATATAAATATCTTTAATTAAATCATAATTCTCTTCGATTGTTGTACCGAAAATTGTGGCAAAAAAAGTCAGGTTTTCCTCTACGGATAAATCTTGGTACAAAGAGAATTTCCCGGGCATATAACCTACGGAATTCCGGATGTGTTTATACCCTTTCACAACATCATAACCGGCTACCGATGCTGAACCTTCATTGGCCAATAAAAGCGTGGTCAAGATTCTGAAAATAGTGGTCTTCCCTGCTCCGTCGGGTCCAATCAATCCAAATAATTCTCCTTCTTTTACTTCAAAAGAAATGGCTTCAACAGCTTTGATTTTGTTGTAGGATTTGGAGATATTTTGGACTTGGATACTCATTTTATTTAATCACTAAAAAGTCACTATTTTCATTAGCATCAACCAAATGTTTTACATTGGCTTCAATGTTTACATAATCTCCTGATTTTAATGGAATTGATTTACCTTTTTCATCTTGAAAAACAGCATCGCCTGATATACAAACTAATAGCGCAGGAACTTTTGTAATGTGTTCTTTTAACTGTCCTCCTGATGCAATATGCAAGGAAATTACTTTGCCTTCTTCGGCTGCAAAAATCACTTGGGTTTGTACAAGTTTATTATCTGTGTGCAGGTTTTTTAAGTTCATTATTTTATTTTTTAAATTATTTAATCCACATTTCGGCAGGCATTCCTATTTTTAAAGTTCCGTCGTTTTTTACTTTTACTTTCACTGCATAAACCAAGTTTACACGTTCCTCCTTGGTTTGAATTATTTTTGGTGTGAATTCAGCAGTAGATGCAATCCAGGAAATAGTTCCTGGGAAAGATTTCATCTCTTTTTCAGCATCAATTTTTACGTTTACATTTTGTCCAACTTTTATTTTGGATAGTTGGGTTTCACTCACATAAACTCGCAATGTCATTTCTGATATATCGGCGATTTTATAGATTGGTTTTCCAAAAGCGGTAACTTCATTAGGTTCCGTATATTTGGCCAAAACTGTTCCTTTAATTGGATTGATGATTTTGCTTTTTTGAATTTGGTCATTTATCTTTTCTATTTGGACATCGATAGATTTTACTTCGTTTACGATGGGTGAATTCTGGGTTTCTACACTTTTTATTTGCTCAAGAATGACTTTAACTTTTCCATCAATTTCATCTACTTGGCGTTTGGTGGCAGCATTTTCGGCAAACATATTTTGAATTCTGTTTTTCTCAATCTGTGCCGTTTTAAGTTGTTCCTGTAAAACACTTTTTTGCGACAAAACATTGGAAGATTTTGAAAAAACAGTGTTTTTTGAAGTAATTAATTGTTGTTTGTTGAAATACAATTGGGTGGTATCTACCAGACCTACTTGAAAATTGGGTTCCAGAATAACGCCTTCTTCTAATTTTAAATATTTTATATTTCCGTTGGCTTCCGCCGAAATGGTGACTTCGGTTGCTTCAAAATTGCCGTAACCATCAGCTTTGTCGTTTTTTTTGTTGCAAGAAATTAAACTTGTCAGAATTAAAAGTGTGATTATTTTTTTCATTTTTGTTATATTTTGTGTTTTTAAATTCTAAATCATAAATGATTGATGAGAGTTTCAAAACATTTAAAATTTAAAATTCGTAATTTAAAATAATTTTTAGTAACCTTTACTAACTTGATAATTCGCTTTAGCTAAATCCAATTGAATTTCATGAATTTTCTGATTGGTTTTGGCCTCGTATAAATTCGTGAATTCTACTAAATATTCTGAAGCCGTGATAACACCATTCTTTAATTGGGAATTTGCTGACTGAACCACATATTCTCTTAAATTTATAATTTCAATATCAGTGGCAATAATCTCTTCCGATTTTTTTATTTCATTATCAATTCCTTGCAATTGCATTGTATTGTTGAGTAAAAAAGCTTCCTTTTCAGTTGCTAAAATATCAGCAGAGACGGTAAGAGCATCTTTTTCGGCTTTAGATTTATTCCAATCAAAGACATTCCAATTGGCCCTTAATCCCACCATAAAAATAGGCTGAAATGAATTGTCGATCATATTCAGTCCTGGATTTCCATAACCGGCAGTTCCAAAGGCATTTATTTTTGGTAAATTATTTTTCGAAATCACTCTTTTTGAAGCTTCAATTTGTTGGTCTTGCAGTTCAAAATATTTCAATTCAGGGCGATTGTTTGTATCAGCAATAGTTGGAATCACGGTAACTTTTTCTAAAGTTGAATTTTCAGGAATAGTTGTATAAGTAAGTGAGGAAAGGTTTTCAAAAAGTCTCTTTTTGTCAAATTGAATTTCTGAAAGTTGTTGCTTTATTTTCAAGTTTTCGGCTTCCAACACTTTTTCTGATGTAGGCAGAATGGCTCCAAATTTGATTCCTGCTTTTACTTCCTGTATTTTGGAAACCAATTGTTCTTGCTTTGAAAGCAAAATACTTTTTCGTTCCTGTAATAATAAAATAGAAAAATAAAACTGGTTTATTTCTGATTTAAGTTGGTATAAATTGACATCAACTTGTTGCTGTTGGGTTTTAGTTTGAGCTTGTTTAAGTTTGGTATTAGCATCAATCAATCCTCCGTTATAAATTAATTGATTAACATCGATATTTGCTCTATATTGGTCTTTATTGACAGGCTCTATTGTTTGAAGCGGAACTGAGGTAACCTGATTTTGGTAGGTTCCTTGAGCAATCAAGTCTATTTTCGGGAGTTTTCCTTTATTGATTGCATCAATTTCAAAAACTGATTTTTGTTGCAATAAATCAGTTTGTTTAGCGGTTGGATAATTTTTTTGTACCAAGGTGTAACAATCTTCCAAGGTCAATTTTTGCTGTGCATTGGAATATAATGCAACCAATAAAAATGTTGTAATTAGTATTCGTTTCATCTTTTTATGGAATTAATAATTTGTTCGGCAATGCTAGTTTTTCGTTCTTCCATCATTAGATTGAATTCTGCATCTGAAATTTGTATCATTCCCTTGACCATCATTTGAGCCGCAAAGGGAAAAACTGTCATTGAAAAAATATCGAGAAGAAGTTGTTTTGGATTCGCGGGTTTTATGATTCCGTTAGCGATTTCTTTTTCGATTTGTGAAATTAAAACAGTTGGATTAGGACGGTTAGCATGGTTTAAAAATGACATTACAAACTCCGGATTGTTGTTCATTTCCTGGATTACAAAGGGTGGCAAATAAGGATTCAGCATTACAAATGAAATGTAACTATGTGTGAATTTTTTGATTTTATCAAAAACGGTATCTTCTGAATTGAAAATTTCATTGATTTGTGGTGCTAATTGGCTAAAAGCATTCATAAAAACGGCTTTGAACAGCAACTCTTTATTCTTAAAACAATAATGAAGCATTGCTTTATTGATGCCTGCTTCATCCGCTATTTCCTGCATTCGTGCACCGGAAAATCCTTTCTTTTGGAATACAACCCGGGCGGCATTGAATATTTTTTCTTCCGTTGTCATTATTTATTAACTATATGGTTTAACCATTTGGTTAACAAAGATAAATAAAAAAAGTATTCCGTGATGAAATACTTTTAGATTTAATTTATAGTGGAATACTATTTTTTTTGAAATTCAATAAACAATTCAGAATTGGCTCTTGGTTTAATTGAATTTTGGCACAACTTCATTTTTAAAAAATCAAAATTATTTTTAAAAAGCTTCTCATATTCCGCTTGGCTTCCTGCAAAAGGTGGTCCTCCTTCAAAGGTTTTATTAAACAATAAGCCAACTAATTTTCCGTTTTCAGATAAAATTTGTTGCATTTTCAATACATATTTTTGCCGCATAGATGGCAGTAAGGCACAGAAGAAAGTCTGTTCTAATATCAAATCATATTTTCCTTGATGCTCAAAGAAATCTCCCAAGATAATTTTAATATTGGGATTGCTCTTGAATTTTTTTTGAAGGCTTTCAACTAATATTGGCGCAATATCAATTACAGTAATATCAGTAAACCCTTGATTTAAAAGGTATTCTGCTTCGTGAGAATTGCCACAACCCGGAATTAAAATGCTAATATTCTTGTTTTTTAATGTGTCAATGTATTCTTTTATTGGAGGAGAAACTTGTCCTAAATCCCAACCAGTATCTTGGGAAATATAAAGATTATTCCAAAATTCCTGATCAAGTCGTTTTTCATTTGACGCCATATTTGATTGATTCTCTTTTATAAATATTCATTTTTATAATTTCCAATATTTTTCTCGCTGTCAATAATCATTTTTTTTTGCTTGAAAAAGTTGAATACCCCAATAAAAAAAATTAAGACTGAAATTATAAAAAAGAAAGATTCAATAACAAAACTGTTAGCCACTTTCAACAAACTTTCCAAACTTAAACCAGCAATAAAAAAATACATTGATGTTCGCAAAAAAGCTAAAAAAGTAGATTGATTGGCTAAGATTGTTCTTTGCAAAGCCAATCGCTCTCTCAAAATAAGATCTTTATTTATTGGACTTTCAGTTTTCATTCAATTTTCATTAAGGTTTTTGGGAGGTATTTATACCGAAAGGTAAATATAACGGGCAAAAACTGATTAAACTTGTAAGTAAAAAGATAATAACAAATACTCCAAAAACTGTAGCAATTGTTCCACTAATTATTTCCTTGTACCACAAACCCACAATTACAAGAGCAATAAAAATGCGGATAATTTTGTCTGTTGAACCCATGTTTTTTTTCATGATTTTTGAATTTAATTGGTTAAAATATTAAGATTTTTTTGGTGTTTTTACAAATAAATTGAATACCAATCCGCCCATTAATGCACCATACAAAGTGCTATTCAAAGGTCTTGATGTTATTGCACAGGTTCCGGAAGCACAACCCACATAAAAGTAGTAAAGATAGCCTGCAATTCCTCCAACTACTATTCCTATTCCTGTGATGATTATTACTTTTTTAATCATTAGTTGCTTTTTTCTAATATCGTTTTTAAAATTTCTTCTTTGGCTAAAACTCCCGATTGACGCCATAATTGCTTCCCGTTTTGAAACAAAACCATTGTAGGAACTCCTCGAACCTGATATTTTGCTGCCAATTCTTGGTTCTTGTCCACATCAATTTTTAGGATAGTAATTCGTTCTCCTAAACTGTCTTTTACCTCTTTTAAAATTGGCGCAAGCATTTTGCAAGGTCCGCACCAAGTAGCGAAAAAATCAAGCAAAACTGGTTTTTCCGATTTGATAATATTTTCAAAACTATTGCTCATTTTTTTGAATATTTATTGTTTGGAACTGCGCAGCCATTTGGTCCACAGCCTAAATTGAAAATTACCTGGAATAAAAAAAACAAACCAAAAGCTATAAAAAACCACTCGTGGGTTGTATAAGCCTGAACAAAGAGAAACAGCGCAAAAGCTAATCGAGCCCAACGCATTAAATGCCAATTTGTAAATAGTAAATTTTTCATTTTATTTCAATGTTGTTGGACATACATAATTTGTTGTTTTAATCGCAGTTTTTTTAATAGCGGCAAATCCTCCTATAACGTTAATTACATTATGATACCCTCTTGCTTTTAGTATTGAGGCCGCAATCATGGAACGATATCCGCCGGCACAATGCAAATAGAATTCTTCTTCTTTTGGAAATTCAGCTAAATGGTCATTAATAAAATCCAATGGCGTTGACGGAACATCGACAATATGCTCAGCCTTATATTCTCCTTCTTTTCTGACATCGAAAACCGGAATTTTTTCTTCCATTATTTCTTCTAAAGTCTCAGCTGAAACTGAATTCACAGTATCATATTCCATTCCTGCGTTTTTCCAAGTATCAAATCCACCTTTCAAATATCCTAATGTATTATCATAACCTACTCGTGCTAAACGTGTGATGCTCTCCTCTTCTCTGCCAACTGATGTTACTAAAAGTATTGGCTGTTTTATGTCTGGAATTAAAGCACCAACCCAAGGTGCAAAATCACCATCGATGCCTATAAAAATAGATTTTGGAATATGCCCTTTGGCAAAATCATCCTGATGACGCACATCAAGAATTACAGCATCGATTTCATTAGCAACAAATTCAAAAGTTTTGGCATCATAAGCTTTTGCTTCACTGATGATATCTTCAACATTTTCATAACCTTCTTTATTAAGTTTCACATTCATTGGGAAATAAGCTGGCGGAGGCAATAAACCATCCGTAACTTCCTTAATAAATTCATCTTTTGTCATATTGGCACGAAGCGCATAATTTATTCGCTTTTGCTCACCTATAGAGCCTATTGTTTCCTTGCTCAAATTTTTGCCGCAAGCACTTCCTGCACCATGAGCCGGGTAAACAATAACATCATCAGCCAGAGTCATCACCTTGTTTCTTAAACTATCAAACAAAATTCCTGCTAATTGCTCTTGAGTCATATTTGCAGCTTTTTGGGCTAAATCAGGACGACCAACATCCCCTAAAAATAGCGTGTCACCACTAAAAAGTGCGTAATCTTTACCATTTTTATCTTTCAAAAGATAACAAGAACTTTCCAATGTATGTCCGGGTGTATGCAAAACAGTTATCGTAATTTCTCCCAATTCAAAAACTTCGCCATCAGTGGCAATATGAGCCTCGAAACTAGGATTGGCTGTTGGCCCAAATATTATTGGAGCTCCCGTTTTTTGCGCTAAAGTAACGTGACCACTAACAAAATCTGCGTGGAAATGAGTTTCAAAAATATACTTGATTTTTGCGTTATTTTTATTGGCTTTATCAATATAAGGCTGTACTTCACGCAATGGATCTATGATAGCAACTTCTCCTTTACTCTCTATATAATAGGCACCCTGTGCTAAACAACCAGTATAAATTTGTTTAATTTTCATATTTCAAAGTGTATTTATATTGTAAATTTATTTAATTTTTTAATTCCTTTCTATCTCAGAAGCAACATTTTAGGAAATTATTATGACATAAAAAGTTCTTTAATGATAATGTAAATTCCCATTGCAAGAACAAACCAACCAAAACCAGTTTTGAGTTTTTCATCTTCCACTTTTTTAGAGAGGAAACTTCCAATAAAAATCCCAATAATTGATGCTAATGTAAAGAGTTGTAACAACTCCCAATCAATGATTTGGTCTCCCATTATGTCTCCCACAAATCCAATTAAAGATTGAGATGAAACAATAAAAAGTGAGGTTCCAACTGCCATCTTCATTGGAATTTTTACAAAAAACAATAAAGTGGGAACAATCAAAAATCCACCTCCGGCTCCAACAAATCCAGAAATAAGACCGATAAGAATTCCCAGTAATGCTATTTTGTAATAATTGAGTTTTAAACCATCTGTAATAGTTCTTTCTTTCAAAGGTTTTATCATTCTGACCGAAGCAAAAATCATTACAATAGCAAACACGATCATAATAAGAATGGACTTGCTCAAAGTGAAACTTCCTGTCGAAAAAATAATATCCGGAATTCTGGGAACCAGAATTTTTCTGGTGATAAAAACCGAAATTACTGCCGGAATACCAAATAAAACAACTTTATTGAAATCAACTAATTTTTGTTTAGCCTTATGAATTCCTCCAACTAAAGAGGTTGTGCCAATAATAAATAAAGAATAAGCTGTTGCCAATGTAGGTTCGATGCCCATAACATAAACTAAAATCGGAACCGAAAGAATAGAGCCGCCACTTCCTAACATCCCTAGCGTCATACCTACAAAAACCGCTAAAATGTATCCAATTATTTGAGATATTTCCATTTATAAAAATTTACAGATACAAAAATAAGTCTTTAATAACCTTATTTTTGTAACAAATGTTACCTCTAATTCAGCAAGACAATTGAAGCCCTGTTTAAGCTGATTTTACCTCTGTTTTCCAATGCTTTTAACAAACGTGAAACAACAACTCTGGACGTATGCAAGTCGTATGCAATCTCTTGATGTGTCGCTTGAATTTCATTGGAATGATTGATTTTAGACTTGTCATTTAGATAATTCAATAATCGTTCATCCATATTCATAAAAGCCAGATTATCAATGGCTGAAAGCATTTCTTTTAAACGATTGTTGTAACTGTTAAAAACAAAGTTTCGCCAGCTTTTATATTTTCCTAACCACTCTTCCATTTTGATAACCGGTATCATTACCAGGATGCCATTAGTTTCGGCTACAGCTCTGATTTCGCTTTTTGTTTCCCCTAAACAACATGCCATTGTCATCGCACAAGTATCCCCTTTTTCAATAAAATACAGTAACAATTCTCCTTCATCAAAATCTTCTCTCAATATCTTGATAGCTCCTTTTATCAACAAAGGCATCTTTCTGATAGAATCACCAAAATCAATCAATACATCCCCTTCTTTAAAATCTCTCAATAAAGAAACTTCGGTTATTTCATCAATTAATTTCTCTTCAAATATAAATCCGTAAGTTTGTTTGAGTAAATCTTTCATTATAAGTCTGTAGTTTATTGGCGTAAATTTCGCTAAAAATTTCCACTTTAAATAGAAAAATCAGAAAACACTTTGTCTCAAATTTGCATTTTAACGGTTTTTTATTGAATTCCCAACGATTTATAACGAAACTCAATTTTTATTTAAAACATTTGGTTTTATGTAACAAAAGCTACAAATGGCTATGATAAGTTTTTCGAAATTTGCATCATATTTAATACAATCAATAATCTACAGATGAAAATACTTATTATAGGCGGAGTTGCCGGAGGAGCGACTGCAGCAGCAAGATTAAGAAGATTAAGTGAAGAAAATGAAATTATTATTTTTGAAAAAGGAGAACACGTCAGTTTTGCAAACTGTGGTCTTCCCTATCATATCGGTGGCGTAATTGTGGAGCGGTCTAAATTATTACTACATACACCCACTTCTTTAAAAACAAGATTTAAATTGGATGTACGTGTTTTCAATGAAGTTTTAAAAATAAATAAAGAAGATAAAACAGTTGAAGTCACAAACTTAATTACAAAAGAAATTTATACTGAATCCTACGATAAATTATTATTATCTCCCGGTGCAGAACCGTTCAGACCCAATATTCCAGGAATTGATTCAGATAAAATAATGACGCTTCGAAATGTTGCTGATATGGACAGAATCATTGCTAAAACCAGGAATCTAAAGAATATTGCTGTTGTAGGTGGTGGTTTTATTGGTCTGGAAGTGGCCGAAAATCTGGTTGAAAAAGAGCTCAACGTGACTGTTATTGAATTGGGAAACCAAGTTATGGCTCCGGTTGATTATGAATTCGCTAAAATGGTACAACATCACGCCGCTGCAAAAAATCTAAATATTCTCGTCAATACTGGTGTTGATGCTTTCGAAGACAAAGGCAATGAAATTGAATTAAAATTGAATAATGGCAAAACCATTCTGGCTGATGCAGTCGTTTTTGCTATTGGAGTAAAACCCGAAAATGGTTTGGCCAAAGCTGCCGGACTAGAAATAGGTATTACTGGAGGAATTGTTGTAAACGAGTTTATGCAAACTTCTGACGCAGCTATTTATGCCGTAGGCGATGCCGTAGAAGTGTCGCATTATATCAATCAGGCAAAAGTTTTGATTCCGCTTGCTTGGCCAGCTAATCGTCAAGGACGAATCGTTGCCGATAATATTACTAGAGGAAACAAAATTTCATACAAAGGAACTTTGGGAACTTCGATTATAAAATTCTTCGACCTGACCGTTGGAGCAACCGGACTCAACGAAAAATTGTTGAAACGCTACAATATTCCATATCGAACCGTTACCGTTACAAGGCCAAATCACGCCAGTTATTATCCTGGTGCCACAAATATTGTTTTGAAAATGAATTTTGGAGAAGATGGAACAATATATGGAGTTCAAGCCTTAGGCCAAGAAGGAGTTGATAAACGCATCGATGTTATTGCTGCAGCTATAAAAGGAAATTTGACGATTTATGATTTACAGGAAATCGAGATTGCTTATGCACCACCTTATAATTCCGCCAAAGAGCCTGTAAATATTCTGGGGTACGTTGCCGAAAATATGCTGAAAGACGATGTAAGATTCATCAATTATGACCAATTAGATGAGTATCTTTCAACTGAAAATGCGATTCTGATTGACGTAAGAACCAAAACAGAATTTGAAAGTGGCGCGATTCCAAATGCCATAAATATGGACATTGATACATTTAGAGAAAATCTTGATTTCTTTGATAAAAGCAAAAAGTATGTTATTTACTGTCAGATAGGTTTAAGAGGATATTTGGCACAAAGAATATTGAGAAATAATAATATATATTCTGTAAATCTCAATGGAGGTTACGGACTTTGGAAACCGGTGAATAGTTAAAAATAAATAGTCATCAGAACTAAAAGAAATGCCCATCAATATTCGATTATCGAACTATTTGATGGGCATCATTCTTTGATGTTATTAAAGTGTGAATTATATAATTCTTTTCACAAATTTCGTAAGGTATTTGGGCAATTCTAGAAGTAAGTTTGCTAGTGTAATAAATACTGATCGACCCCTAAAAAACCCCTGACTAGAGCTACTAAAAAGACTTATAAATAATTTATCATGGAAACAGAAACTAAAGGTTACGATTTAGAAATCAATGTAAACAACTTTAATTTATCGTATGATGACATTGGAGACGGAAGCATTCCTATTATATTCCTGCATGGTTATCCATTCGATAAAACGATGTGGAAAGGTCAACTTGATTTTTTAAAATCTTCTTATCGTGCTATCGCCATTGATATCAGAGGATTCGGAAAATCAACTGACGAAGAATCAACTCTTAGTATTGACATGTTCGGTAATGATTTAATACAGTTTATGGACAAATTAAACATTGATAAAGCCATTATTTGTGGATTGTCTATGGGTGGCTACATCGCACTTAATTTGATAAAAAGATTTCCAAGTCACTTTGAGGCTTTGATCTTATGTGATACTCAATGTATTGCAGATACTGCCGAAGGTAGGGAAAAACGGTATAAAACTATTGAAGAAATAGAAGCTGAAGGAGTAACTAATTTTAACGAGGGTTTCATAAAAAAAGTATTTCACAAAGATTCAATAAAAAATAAAACGAAATTAGTCGAGCAATTGAGTGATGTTGTTTTTACTAATTCTAAAAATATTATTTGTAAGGGATATGCAGCACTTGCTGAGCATTTAGAAACCTGTTCTTCCTTAAGTAAAATAAGTATTCCCACATTGATTATTTGCGGAAGAGAAGACCAAGTTACCCCATTGGCACAATCTGAGTTTATGAATAAAAATATTAAAGGGTCAATTCTTCACATTATTGATAATGCGGGTCACGTATCCAATCTGGAACAGCCCAAAGAATTTAATAAATATCTTGGCGAGTTCTTGACTGATTTAAGTGGTTTTGATGTATTAAATAATTGATTGTTAACTATATAATTAATAAATTTAACCCGTTGGGTGCAATTATTTAAAGTAAAATAAATTGAATAAATATTGGTCAAGATACTGAAATTCAGTATCTTGAAGTCGCTAAACCGCCAAT
>NZ_JAYWCK010000057.1:0-2822 GCF_043780635.1 Flavobacterium sp. | reverse complement strand
AAATTGAAAAGATACTGGAAAAATTATTATAATAAATCAACTGTAAACCTATATCAGGATTTTCAACTATAATTGTAAACTTATTTTAGGACAAGACATGGCATACTATTTGGTAAGGCACTGTTATGGCGGTATCATTATCTCCGCAAAATAATATTACGACTGCTATTATGAAAGTATTTTATTCATTTCCTAACCATAGAAAAAAACAGTTTTTCTTACTCCATTTTATTGTAATTATGTCCTTTTTACCGGGATATAAAAGTTATGCTCAATGTGGTATAACCGATGTTGGAGGCAAAGTATTTATGGATTTACCCATGAATGGCTCGATTCTGGGAGTTTATGGTGTAAAAGCCTCTAACGAACCAGGTATGAGCGGTATAACTGTAAAAATTACGGATACTAATGGGACTATCACCAACAAGACCACCGATGCTTTAGGTAATTGGTATGTTGCTGCCCCAGTTTTCCCGGTAAAAATAGAATTTACTTGGAAAACAGTTTATCCAACATTTGAATCAAGCATAAGTGGTACGAATTCAAAAACATCTGTTCAAATCATAAATAGCTCTACGTGTTCGGCAGATTTTTCTTTGCATGATCCTACTTATTTTTCAGGAAACAACCCTTACATAGCTACTACTTGTTTTGCTTCAGGTTTAGTTACTGGTACAGCCGCACCAGACGCAGCAATTGTATCTATAAGATATAATACTACTGGACTAAATGCGATGTATAGTAATTACAATGGCGTTCAAGGAACGGGATTATTGCCTCAAATAGATGCAACAATTTCGCAAGTTGGTTCGGTTTATGGAATGGCATATCAAAAATCAAAAAAACGAATGTTTTTCTCAACTTTTTTGAAAAGACATGTAGATATTTTAGATGGTCCAGGATATATATATGTATTAAACTACACAACAAACCCTGCCACTTATCTCACAAAATTCAATCTTAACGGTATAGTTCCAAGTAATGGAACAGTAGCTTTAGCTTTTGGCACTGTTTGCCGCAGTGGAGCTTGCGGTAGTCCAGCATCAGATTATACCTTAAAAGCTGACAAAACTCAACCAACTATTGATCTTGATGCTTATGGTAAAGTGGGAAAAATGTCTTATGGTGATATTGATTTAGGGCCCGATGGCAAAACATTATTTGCAATCAATTTATTCAATCGTTCAATTGTTACGGTTGATGTTTCAGGAACCACACTTCCTGGTACAGTTAAAGAATACAAAATTGATAATATTGCTAATATGCCTACCAGTACAAAAGGCATTTTAAGACCTTTTGCTTTAGCTTTTTCTAATGGAAAAGGCTATCTTGGTGTTACTGACGATGCAAGTATATCAAAAATAGATGCTGATTTAAAATGTTATATTTTAGAATTTGACCCTGCAAATCCAGAAGCTGGCTTTAATCAAAAGTTAAGTTTTGACCCAAATGCTCGTCGAACTTTTTTTCCGAATGACACAAAGTTTCATTATTGGCTGAACGCATATTCTCAACCACCCGTAGTAGATGGAGGTTATTTCTTACGCTATTCACAGCCTATTCTATCCGATATTGAATTCGACCAATATGGCACGATGTATCTTTCTATCATGGATAGACATGGACATCAAATTGGCTCGGCCAATTACAAGCCTCAAACAGGTAGTACTGCAACCAGAACCGTACAGGCTTACGGAGATATATTGAAGGTATGTAATACTTCAACAGGATTTGTATTGGAAGGAGGCACTGGGTGCCCAAGTAGTAATGAATTTTTTAGTGATATTTCTGGTGATGGTGCCGAAGAGAGTGTTGGAGGTTCTTCTTTATTGATTAAAGGTACTGACCAAATTATGACAGTCAATTTTGACCCTCACCCAAGTGGATCTACGGGTCAAGCCTATTGGAATACACAGGGAATGAATACTTACAGCACTATAACAGGAGGACTAAATAACTGGTATGGGGTATATTTTGATGGAAGTGCAGAGCATTTTGGCAAAGCAAATGGTCTTGGAGACCTCGAAATATTAGGCAATGATGCCCCAATAGAAATCGGAAATAGAGTATGGAAAGATATGAATGACAATGGTATTCAGGATCCTAACGAACCAAGTCTTGAGGGGGTTACAGTAAAATTATATAATAATAATGATGTCGAATTAGCATCTACAACAACAGATGCAAATGGTCAATATATATTTTCTTCATCTTCTATTAGTACATTATTACCAAATACAAATTATAAAATTAAAATTACTACATTAGGAAGCAATAGCACTGTAACAGGATTAACATTGACAAATATTTCACCTGCTCCAAGCGAAGTGGCAGGAATCACCAATACAGGGACGACGAATGATAACAGTGATGCCTTTTTGGTAAGTAATATTCCAACAATTCTAATAAAAACGGCGGATGAAGGAGTTAATAATCATACATTTGATTTTGGTTTTATGTGTAAACCTATTGCCAATGCAGGTAGTGATAAAATTTTGGATTGTACTACTACTTCCAGTATTATCGGTGTTGCTGAAATAATTGGAAATACTTATAGCTGGTCGCCTACCACAAATTTAAGTAGTGCAACAGTTGCAAATCCCAATGCAAATCCAAGTGTTACGACAACTTATACACTTACTGTAACAAATATTGCTGGTTGTACTGCAACTGATGCAGTTCTTGTAACGGTTGATAAAAATACACCAATAGCAGAAGCGGGTATTGACAAAAATTTGAATTGTACATCCTTTTCAACAACTATCGGCTCTGATGCGGTAATTCCAAATGCTACTTATAGCTGGTCGCCAAGTACGGGGTTG
>NZ_JAYWCK010000056.1:0-5724 GCF_043780635.1 Flavobacterium sp. | reverse complement strand
ATTGGCGGTTTAGCGACTTCAAGATACTGAATTTCAGTATCTTGACCAATATTTATTCAATTTATTTTACTTTAAATAATTGCACCCAACGGGTTATATCTACAGTAAATCCTTCTAAATTAGACACTACTTTAGATGCTATTATTGCAGCTGTTAAAACCGAGCTCAACAATAAAGGATTGATTAAGAAAGAGGAAGTAAAAAAATAGATAGTATTTTTGGAAAATAAAAAAACAGATTATAGACGGCAATTGTTAGTTTATAATCTGTTTTTTGCTTTTAAAATGGTTTTGATATTTCTCTTTAGTCATAAGTACATAATGAGACGCAAAGTTTAAATTATACTGATTTTTAGCTGTAATTTTTGTAAATTAGCATTATGAAAAAAAGATGTATATCAGGTATTGGCTTATTGCTAGTTATTTTGCTACAATTTAGTGCTATAGCACAGAATTCAACCGATTCTATAAGGCGTTGTCCAGTGAAATCACTTCCTGAACTTTTTAAAAAGAAAGATTCTGTCCTTGTATTGAAACCAAAGAAAAATAATTTTTTCCTCATTATACCCATCATTGGTTCGCAACCCGCCACTGGTTTTTCGTATGGTTTTGTTACTCAATATACTTTCAAAGGGAAGAAATTGGATGATAAATATTCTTCTATTAATCTTGGGGCTACATATACTGAAAAAAAACAAATCCTTATCAATGTAAAAAACAGCGTGATGCTTCATAATAACAGGGTTTTTTTGAGTGGAGACTGGCGCTTTTATATTTTTTCGCAACCTAATTATGGATTGGGGACCGATATTATTCCTCCTGCAACCCGAGATGGAGGATTTGATTTGGAAACTTTAAAAGAACCCATGGATTATAATTATTTAAAGTTCCATCAAACGGTCTCCTGGGAAGTCAAAAATAATTATTATATAGGTGCCGGTGTTCATTTAGACTGGTACACCACAATAATTGATGAAAATCTTGATGTTGCTAACGGACAATTTACTAATCATTACAATTATAGTAAAAAATATGGCTATAATGAAAATGAATATTTTGTAAATGGGTTGAGTCTTAATTTATTATACGACTCCAGAGATAATCAAATCAATACCAACCACGGAATGTTTGCCAATATCAATTACCGTTTCAACCCGGCACTAAATAAAAATCAACATGCCAGCAACATGCTTTTTATGGAGTATCGCTATTTTTTACCTTTAAGCAAATATAATGAACAGCATGTTTTTAGTTTATGGGCAACTGGGCAGTTTTTAACTGTAGGTACTGTTCCTTATCTTAATTTGCCTTCAATAGGCTGGGATCAAAGAAGCCGCAGTGGAAAAGGATATACACAGGGATTGTTTCGTGGTCAAAAAATGGTCTATTTAGAAACTGAATATCGGTTTCCAATTAGTTGCAATCAGCTAGTCAGTGGAACCGTCTTTGCCAATTTTACCACAGCAAGTGATAAAGATCGAGGAATTCAACTTTTTCAGTATGTTCAACCTGCTGTGGGGGTAGGTTTGCGAATTTTAATTGATAAGGCTACCCGTACTAATCTGGTTCTTAATTATGCCTGGGGACGACATTCCAAAGCGTTCTATCTTAATGCAGGAGAATCATTTTAACTTAACTATAAATTTCTATCTATTTTATGAGGTTGAATTATTAATGGTTATTAATAACTATTTATTGAATTTGCAGATGAAAAAATAGAAATTATTTTATGCCATTACTTATTATATTTTTAGTCCAAAGGTTTCGTATAATGCCGCTATATATTTAATTCAGTTCTCCCGATAGCATTAGGAATTATTGCGCTAAATTGAAATAACTAGCGGTATTAGTTTTCCTCTGCCGAAATGTAATTATGATGCACAAAAAAACCGCAAAGTTTATTAAAACATTTGCGGTTTTTCAACAAATTGAACTAGTAAAAAATATTTCTAGATTAGAAACAATATTCGTTTTCTGTCACTAATTTTGTGGTAATCATTTCTCTTAAACCAATAATGTTTGGCATATTGGTGTATTTCGTAAAACGACGTAATCCCATTAGCATCATACGTTGTTCATCGCCTTCAGCAAAGGAAATAACACTTTCTTTTCCTTTTTGAGTAACCACATCAACTGCTTTGTACAAATAGAGTTTTGCCATTGCGATTTGTTCCTGAACTTTGGCTTCGCTTTCTTTTTTGGCTAATTTTTCGGTTCTTAAAATTGTGGATTCAGCCATATAAATTTCGATTAATATATCGGCAGCGGCTATTAATAATTGTTGGTGTCCATCTAAATCGGGACCGTATTTTTGAACAGCTCCACCGGCAACCATAAGAAATGCTTTTTTTAATTTGCCAATCATTTCTTTTTCTTCGGCAAACAATTCAGAATAATCAGGAGTTTCAAATGATGGAATTCCCATTAATTCTTCTTGAACTTTGGTTGCAGGCCCAATTAAATCAACGTGTCCCTTAAATGCTTTTTTAATCAGCATTCCTACTGACAACATTCTGTTGATTTCGTTTGTGCCTTCGTAAATTCTGGCAATTCTAGCATCACGCCAAGCGCTTTCCATAGGCGTATCTTCTGAAAATCCCATTCCACCAAAAATCTGAATTCCTTCGTCGGCACAGTTTTGAACATCTTCTGATACGGCAACTTTTAGAATTGAACATTCAATGGCATATTCTTCCACGCCTTTTAATTCAGCATCCTGATGGGTAGTACCTTCCGCTTCACGAAGACTAATTCTGTCTTCGATGTCTTTGGCAGCTCTGTATGTGGCACTTTCACCAGCATAACAAGAGGTTGCCATTTCTGCCAGTTTGTATCGAATAGCGCCAAATTGTGAAATTGGCGTATTAAATTGTACTCTTTCGTTGGCATATTTAACTGCTCCAGTAGTAACTCTTCGTTGTGCATCCAAACAAGCAGCTGCTAATTTGATACGACCTACATTCAAAGCATTCATTGCTATTTTAAAACCGTTTCCTCTTTCGGAAAGCATATTTTCAACAGGAACTTTTGTGTCTGCAAAGAAAACCTGACGTGTTGAAGAAGCTCTTATCCCAAGTTTGTGTTCTTCTTCACCCATTGTAATTCCATTTGCAGGATCATTTTCTACAATGAAACCAGTAATGTTTTTATCGTCTCCAATACGAGCAAAAACAATAAACACCGAACAAAATCCTGCGTTTGAAATCCACATTTTTCCTCCTGTAATAGAATACTGTTTTCCATCATCGGATAAAACTGCTTTTGTTTTTCCTGAATTGGCATCCGAACCCGCACCTGGTTCAGTCAAGCAATAAGCTCCAAACCATTCGCCAGAAGCCAATTTTGGAACGTATTTTTGTTTTTGTTCTTCGGTTCCGTATAAAGTAATTGGCATCGTTCCAATTCCGGTATGTGCTCCAAAAGCTGTCGAGAATGACCCCGTTCCTCCCGAAATATAGTCACAAACCAAAACTGTATTTACAAATCCCATCCCCATTCCACCATAGGCTTCTGGTACAGCAACGCTCAGGAATCCCAAGTCACCTGCTTTTCGCATAGTTTCTTCGGTAAGGGCGTAATCCTTGTTTTCGAAACGGCTTTTGTTAGGCCAAATTTCTTTGTCCACAAACTCTTTAACCGAGTCACGCATCATTAATTGCTCTTCATTGAAATCTTCAGGGGTGAAGATATCTTCACATTTTGTTTCTTTTACGATGAATTGACCACCGCGTGTTTTATCGCTCATTTTTTTATAAAGATTATAGATAATAGACGAATAGATAATAGACGTCCTACCTTGTTTTTAAATTATTATTTGTTTAGAGTATTTTGAAAAGACATAGTTGCCTTTTGGAATTCTTCAATTTTTATTTCAATAAAATTGGTATATTCTTCGGTTATATATTTTTTGTGATTTGCAAGTAAAAGTTGTGTTTGTAATTCAAAAGAAGATCCTAAAGAGATATCTAGAAAATGACTAAATGATTTGTCTGTTCTACTTGAACCTTCAGCAATATTTGAGGGCAAGGAAATAGAGCATCTATCCATTTGACTTTTTAAACCAAATTTTTCAGTACTTGGATAAGTATCAGTAAGATCTAAAATTTGTTTAGCTATTTCCATTCCCATTTGCCAAATTTTTAGTTTCTTAAAATTGTGTCTTTTGAACTCGCTCATATGTTTTTTTTAAAGATGATACAAAATAGACGAAGAGATAAAAGAGTTTGGTTTGATAAAGCAAATTTGTATCATAATAATCTATTATCTTTCAGTCTATTATCTATTCGTCTCTTAAAGTAATTCATAAATCCCCGCACTTCCTTGTCCAGTTCCCACACACATAGAAACAATTCCGTATTTATTTCCTCTACGCTTCATTTCGTCGAATAGTTGAACTGATAATTTTGCACCGGTACAACCTAGAGGATGTCCAAGAGCAATTGCGCCTCCATTGACATTGACGATTTCAGGATTTAAACCCAATTCGCGAATTACTGCCAATGATTGGGATGCAAATGCTTCGTTCAATTCCACCAAATCAATGTCTTTTAATTGCAATCCTGCTTGTTTCAAGGCTTTTGGAATGGCTTTCACTGGACCAATTCCCATAATTCTAGGTTCAACTCCTGCTGAAGCAAAGTTGACCAAACGTGCAATAGGAGTGAGGTTTAATTCTTTTACCATTTCTTCGCTCATAATTAAAACGAAAGCGGCACCATCGCTCATTTGAGAAGAATTTCCCGCTGTTACACTTCCATCAGCAGCAAAAACAGGTCTTAATCCAGCCAAAGCTTCAACCGAAGTTCCAGCTCTTGGACCTTCATCTTTATTTACAATGTATGATTTAGTTTCTTTTTTGCCATTTTCATTAATGAACGTTTGCTCGATAGTTATTGGAACAATTTGTTTGTCAAATTTGCCTTCGGCTTGTGCTTTCAAAGCTTTCATATGTGATTGGTACGCAAACTCATCTTGGTCGGCTCTCGAAATGTTGTATTGTTTGGCAACGGCTTCAGCAGTCAATCCCATTCCCCAATAATAATCTTCGTGTCCGGCTGCTGCGACAGCATAATCCGGTGTTGGTTTGTAGCCACCCATTGGGATAAAACTCATACTTTCGGCTCCACCTGCTATGATGCAATCTGCCATTCCGGATTGGATTTTGGCTGTAGCCATCCCGATAGTTTCCAGTCCTGATGCGCAATATCGGTTTACTGTTACACCGGGAACATCTTCGATTTTAAGTCCCATCAGGGAAATTAATCGTCCCACATTGAGACCTTGTTCGGCTTCGGGCATTGCGTTACCTACCATTACGTCGTCGATGCGTTTCTTGTCGAAATCCGGCAATTCATTCATCATATATTGAATTGTTTCGGCAGCGAGTTCATCGGGACGTTTGAATCTAAATACGCCTTTTGGAGCTTTTCCCACGGCGGTTCTGTATGCTTTTACTATATAGGCTGTTTTCATAAATTTATTTTTTAAGATGATAGACAAATAGATAATAGACTGATAGACTTTTCGTATTAAAGATTTTATCTATCATCTTTCCGTCTTTTAATCTATTATCTAATTTCTCAAGGGTTTCCCTTTGGTTAACATAAATTGGATGCGTTCCAATGTTTTTCTTTCGGTGCAAAGCGATAAAAAGGCTTCTCTTTCTATATCCAATAAATATTGTTCACTTACCAATGTTGGTTCTGATAAATCACCACCAGCCATT
>NZ_JAYWCK010000055.1:0-2338 GCF_043780635.1 Flavobacterium sp. | reverse complement strand
ACCAATAATACCAGATCCTTAAACTATTTTCAACACCTAATAATAAACAAAGCATAAGAGAGTTATCATTATAGAAAATAACAAATAAATTTGCATATTAATTACAAAAGTGTAATTTAGCCTCCCCAATACCATTATATTAGCATAAATATGAAAGAAATTATAGTGACATCAAAAAAAAATCATCGTTATTTTTTATCTTTTCATTTTTAGTATTGGGTATCTGCAATGCCAATTCGCAAACCGTTTTTTACGACTCCATCAGCAAGAAAAAATATGCACTCATTGATGTTCCAAAAACGTATGAAAGGGTAATTGAAAAAGGATATGATTCTATTCAAATGCTGGAATACTTGGGGAATTATTACTATAAGGATAAAGATTTTCGTAACTATTCAGCCTATTCTAAAAAAACATAGTTATGAACAATTTTAGTTTTGTATTTTTAGAAAAATAGCTTTATTATGAACACTTGTTCATTACTAATTAACAACTATGTGTTTGATTTCTGCTGTTTCTTATGGGTGTTTGTTTCCTTTGTGTCAAACAAATAGAAATTGAACTCCGACAAAAAACGTATTGTTGAATTAGAAGCCAAAGTTACCCGATTAGAATCATTAGTTGAAAAATTACTTGATAAAATCGATGACTTAACGCATCGTAAAAACAGCCGCAATAGTTCAGTTTCACCATCAAAAGATGAAAATAGGCCTTTAAAAACGAAAAGTCTTCGTGCCAATCAAGGCAAAAAAGTAGGCGGACAACCAGGACACGAAGGTAGTACCTTGGAAATGATTGCAAACCCAGATAGTATCATTGATCATAAACCAGAATTTTGTAACCATTGCGGTGATGATTTGTCTGACCAACCAGCAACATTTATCCTACGCAGACAAGTTATTGATATACCCCCGATTATTCCTGAATTTTCAGAGCACCGTATATTTCAAAAAACTTGTTCTTGTGGTCAACATACAAAAGCTTCTTTTCCAAACAATGTTAACTCGCCTATCAGTTACGGGTCTAATATTCAAGCTACAATTGCTTATATGCACACTAGACAATACTTGCCTTTTGAGAGAATGAGCGAGTTTTTTAGTGATGTTTGCAATTTAAAAATCTCACAAGGTACTCTTTGTACCTTACTGAAACGCTTTGCCCAAAAAGCCCAACCTGCCTACGAGTTGATTGCTCAAAAAGTGGAAAATGAAAAAGTGATTGGAGGTGATGAGACAGGTGCTAAAGTCAATGGTAAAAAGGGATGGTTCTGGACTTTTCAAAGCCAAGTTGCCACTTATATTACATTTTCAAACAATAGAGGAACCGCTACTATAGATGAAAATTTCCCAAAAGGCTTTATAAACTCCATACTCGTTCACGATTGCTGGCGGAGTTATTTTCAAATAAAATGCAAAACCCATCAGATATGCATCCCTCATTTACTTCGGGAACTTGTTTTTTTCGAGGAACGTTATGAATCTCAATGGGCTATAAACTTCAAGGAATTGCTATACGAAGCTATAGAACTTAAACGGGATTTAACCCCAATTCAATATCTTAATCCAATACTACAAAGAGACAAAATCATTGAACGATTGTCTGTTTTGCTGCTAACTTCTGTCCCCAAAAACAGGAAGGATCTTTGTGCGTTCCATAAGCGGATATATAAATACAGGGAATATGTTTTTCCTTTTTTATTCCATGATGAAGTCCCTCCAGACAACAATGCTTCTGAAAGAGCAATCCGAAATGTGAAAGTGAAGCAAAAAGTGTCTGGACAATTCAAAACCGAAAACGGGGCGCAATTCTATGCGGTCATTCGCTCGGTAACAGATACCTGTATTAAAAACGGACAAAATGTTTTAGCTGCTTTTAAAACTATTGCTGTATTGCAACCTGAATAGTTACGATTTGGTTTATACAACTCCGATGCGTCTAACCATCCAACACTGATAGTTTACACCATTTTTTTCCTGTAAATATAAAATTATTCTTTTTCAATACCTCAAAAAAGTATCGCCAGATTTTATACCTAATGCCAGTTCTTCGAGATTGGTGTTTTCTAGCATTGTAGCCAGTTCGGTTCTTATGGCTTTAAACTTGACGTAAACTGGGCAAGAATGATCTTCAGAGCAATGGCTAAGTCCTAATCCACAACCTGTAAAAACCCTATCGCCATCAATAGCAGTAACGATTTGAGCTAGTTTGATTTGGTTCATCCTGTCTTTAGGGATTTCAAATCCACCACCAACACCTTTTATGGAATGGATAATTTGGTTTCTGGCCAGAATTTGTAGAATCTTGGCAGTAAAAGCTTCTGGTGAATCTATTTTTTTGG
>NZ_JAYWCK010000054.1:0-3746 GCF_043780635.1 Flavobacterium sp. | reverse complement strand
ATTGGCGGTTTAGCGACTTCAAGATACTGAATTTCAGTATCTTGACCAATATTTATTCAATTTATTTTACTTTAAATAATTGCACCCAACGGGTTATTTTAAAATAAACCATCCTATTTATCTTGTTCATTTGCCCTTTTTTTTTGTTAAAAAATATTTCAATAGCAAAAACTATTGGAAGATTTTTTGCCTTGAAAAAGAACAAACTAACGTCGGTAAATTTGGACGCTTTATTTCAAAACAGTAACTAAAATATTTATTATTGAAAAAAGGGTGTAACAAATGAAACATTTATTAAATTTGTTCGACTAACCTTTTTACAATGTGCAAAAATAGGGTATTTTAAAATATGGCGAAAGTAAAATATTATTACGATTCCGAAAATCTAGCATATCGAAAAATAATCACAAAAACGAGAAAGAAAATTGGAGTTGTTTTGTTGTTTTTAGTGGCTTCGGCATTGTTTGGATTTTTGAGTTTTGTGGTTTTATTGAATACACCAGATTTTGAAACTCCAAAAAATAAATTACAGGCACGTGAAATTGAAAATTTGAAATTGAGTTATTCTATTTTGAATAAGAAAATGGACCAAGTTGAAGAAGTAATTGATTTTATTGAAGATCGAGATAATAATTTATATAGAGTATATTTTAATGCATCGCCCATTCCTGAAGAGGAAAGAAAAGCAGGTTACAAAGAAGTTCATCGATATGCTGCATTAGAAGGATACGACAATTCACAGTTGGTAATCAATACTACAAAACGAATTGATGTGCTTCAAAAAGCTCTGGCCATTCAGTCTAAATCATTGGATGATATTTTAAAAATGGCGAAGGCAAAAGATAAATTATTGGCAGCAATTCCGGCTATTCAACCAGTTAGAAATGAGAATTTAAAAAGTATGGTTTCTGGTTTTGGGTATCGCACGGATCCATTTACCAAAGCAAGAAAAATGCACGAAGGAATGGATTTTACTGCAAAAACAGGTACCCCTGTTTATGCAACTGGAGATGGTGTTGTGGAAAGAGCAGATAATACGGCTTCAGGATATGGGAATCATATCGTGATTCGACACGGTTTTGGATATGAAACCTTATATGCGCATTTAAGCAGATACAAATGCAGAGCCGGTCAACGCATCAATCGTGGTGACATTATTGGTTATGTGGGAAGTACGGGAAGATCTGAAGGACCACATTGCCATTATGAAGTTCATAAAAACGGAAAAGTGGTGAATCCGCTCAATTTTTATTACGGAAATATTTCGGCGGTGGAATATGTTGCCATTGCAAAATTAGCTAATCAAGAAAACCAATCCTTTGACTAATGCACATAGAATTACAACCTGATAAAAGATATTACAGTATTGGCGAAATAGCCAAAGCTTTTGACGTGAATGCTTCGCTTATTCGCTTTTGGGATAGTGAATTTGATATTTTAAAGCCAAAGAAAAATGCCAAAGGCAATCGAATGTTTACGCCCGAAGATGTCAAAAACCTTCAATTAATTTATCATTTGGTAAAAGAAAGAGGTTTTACGCTCGAAGGTGCTAGAACGCATTTGAAAGAAGGACAAAAGAAAACTTTGGATAAATTTGAAATTATCAGAAAACTGGAAACCATAAAAGTTCAGTTGACGAATATTAAGAATGAATTGTAGATTACCGATTTTTAAATAGAAACTAAACACTAAACTTTAAATTAAACAAAAATGGATTTTAAAAAATTTTTACCTTGGATTATTGTAGCTGTATTTGTCATTGGAATTTATAGCTGGGTTAAAGGAATTAATAATACTGCGGTGACCTTAAGTCAAACCGTTGAGCAAACTTGGGGTGATGTTCAAACGTCTTACCAAAGAAGAAATGACCTTATCGGGAACTTGGTAAATACTGTAAAAGGCGCTGCTGATTTTGAAAAAAGCACATTGACTGCCGTAATTGAAGCTAGAGCCAAAGCCACTTCAATCACAGTGGATCCAAAAAATATTACACCAGAACAATTAGCCCAATTCAATCAAGCGCAAAGCGGCGTGAGCAGTTCTTTGTCAAGATTATTGGTAACCGTGGAGCAATATCCTGAATTGAAAGCCAATGCCAATTTCTTGAAATTACAGGACGAATTAGCAAGTACCGAAAACCAAATTTTAACAGCCAGAACTCGTTTTAACGAAGCGGTTAAACCTTACAACACCCACATCAAAACATTCCCAAATTCAATGTTTGCCGGTATGTTTGGATTTAAAGAAAAAGCTTATTTCCAATCAGTGGCTGGTGCTGAAAAACCTGTCGAAGTAAAATTCTAATTCAAAATAAATGTCAAAAGTTGAAGATTTTTTAACCAAAGAAGAAGAACAAGAAATTGTTGAGGCTATTCGTATGGCTGAAAAAGAAACTTCTGGCGAGATTAGAGTTCACATAGAAAAAACAACTTCCAAAGTACCTTTTGACAGGGCTTTGGAAGTTTTTCATTTATTGAAAATGGATGAAACCCAACTCAAAAACGGTGTTTTAATTTATCTGGCAATAATGGACAAAGCTTTCGTGATTTGCGGAGATAAAGGAATTGATGATTTAGTATCTGATGATTTTTGGGTTTCCACAAAAGAAGCGATGGCAGCACAATTCAAAACCGGAAATTTCAAGCAAGGTTTGATTGACGGCATAACTAAAGCCGGCGAACAATTGCAGAAATACTTTCCGTTTGAAGAAGGTGATACAAATGAATTATCAAACGAAATATCTAAAGGATAATGAAAACTAAACAGATGGCAGATGGCAGATGGCAGGTAGCTAGTTTCCATATAATATTAGTAGCTTTTCTTCTAATCACACAAATCAGTTTTGCACAGTTTACAATACCTGAAAAACCAAGTTTACAAACTTCGGTTTATGATTATGCCAATGTTTTAAGTGCAAGTGAAAAAGCCCAATTAGAAGAAAAACTAATTCGATATTCTGATTCAACCACAACTCAAATTGTCATTATCACCATCGAAAGTCTGAAAGGTGAAGATGTCAGCCTTTTAGCCACAAAATGGGGACAGACTTGGGGAATTGGAGGTACAGAAAAAGAGGACAATGGAGTCGTTATTTTGGTTGCCAAAGACGAAAGGAAAATCGCCATCAACCCTGGTTACGGTCTCGAAGATCGATTGACAGCTGGAATTGGAGGAGAAATAATCCGGAATATCATCATTCCTGAATTCAAAGCCGGAAGTTACTACAATGGTCTAGACAAAGGCGCCGACGCTCTTTTTGATGTTTTCAAAGGCAAATATAAAGGGGAACGTAAACAAAATAAAGGAAAAAATTTTCCTGTTTTACCAATCATAATTATTGTAATTGTCATTATTGTCCTAATTTCCAGAAACAAAAACAGCGGCGGAAATTCAGGTAATTCTGGCGGCGGGCCTAGTTTGCTTGATGTGATTATCTTGAGCAGTTTAGGTCGAAACAGCGGAGGTGGAGGTTTTGGCGGCGGAGGTTTCGGCGGTGGTTCATCTGGCGGAGGCGGAGGCTTCGGTGGTGGCTTTGGCGGAGGCGGATTCTCTGGCGGAGGAAGTAGTGGAGGTTGGTAGAACCAGATTGCAGTTTGCAAATTTCAGGTTCAGAGTGTAGAAAAAATAATAAAAAGAGTTTCAAAAAATTGAGGGCACTGAAAAACATTGCTTATTTTGATTAGCGTTGTTTTCAGACAATAAAAAAGTACTTGTAACAGGATTTTAAAATCCTGTTACAAGCACTT
>NZ_JAYWCK010000053.1:0-3210 GCF_043780635.1 Flavobacterium sp. | reverse complement strand
CAAAAAGCCGAAAGCAGTGTCGATATTCGGAAACGCGTTACAGCTGCACGCGAAATCCAAACGGAACGTTTTATGCAAATGGAAAATATCCATTACAATGCGCAAATGAACACCAAACACATCAGGGAATATTGCGCTCTTGATGATGTTTCAAAACAATTGTTAAAAACTGCAATGGAACGCTTGAATCTTTCGGCTCGCGCTTACGATAGAATCCTGAAAGTAGCCAGAACAATTGCCGATTTAGAAGCAGCTCCAAAAGTGATTTCTTCACACATTGCCGAAGCGATTCAGTATAGAAGTTTGGATAGAGATGGATGGTTGGGGTGATTTATTAGCTCATTCTTAGGCAACATATCACCCGAAAGGATTCCGAGTGGTAGCGGGGTAAAATTAGTGTTAATTTTAAGGTACAATTCGATGTAAAATGATGGTTAATTTTTGATAAATTTATCATGCACTTTTCATACACTATACTGGGCTTTGAGTGGGCTTTGACTAGGCTTTGGTATGAACTTGACCCGTCCTAAAATAACTATACAGGTTATTAAATAAATCCTATTATAGCTATACAAATATAATTATTAATCCTAAACTTACTATACACCTGCTTTTTCAATGTTATATTTTTTATTATAATTCTTCCATCTTTTCTTCAAGTTCTCTGATTGCAGATGAGCTTGATTTGGGGTAAGGTAATCACAACTAGAATGTGGCCTTATTTCATTATAGACTTTAATACTTCTCTTTATCTGGTTATAGGTTTGTTCAAAACCTAACTGACTACTATGAAGATTGAACTCTGTTTTAATGATCCCGTTTACACGTTCAGCCAATGCATTTTCATAAGGATCTCCATTTTCAGTCATACTAATTCCAATAGTGTTTTGATTTAGCAGATTTACATATTGGTGTGAACAATACTGAGAACCTCTATCTGAATGATGAATGATTGGTTCGTGGTACATTCTGTTTTTCAAAGCCATTTGTAATGCTTCAATACATCCTTCGGCCATCAGGTCATTACGAAAACAATATCCTATAATCTTTCGGGAATAAGCATCGGTGATTAAACTTAAATAACCCCATTGGTTCGTTAACCTAATATAAGTTATATCACTTACCCAAACCTGTTCAGGCCTTGTCACAGGCATATTCCTGATTAGATTACTGTATTTTCGCATCCAATGCCTTGAGTCCGTTGTAATGGCTTTCCTTTTGCGTTGCCGAACCAATAATTTATGCTCCGAAAGTAAATCAAAAAGATAATCCCTGCCTATTTTTATCTTGTGAGATTCCAATGAGGTTTGTAAAAGAAAGTGCAGCTTACGGGTGCCAATCCTTGGCATATTATTACGCATTGCAATGACTTCCTGAAGAATAACATCTTCCCTGACTAAACTATTTTCCTTTCGCCATAAAGCATCATAGTAAGCATGTCTTGTTTTGCCAAACAGTCTACATAACACACCTATCCCTGACCTGGGATAATCGTGTTTCATTTTGAGGACTGCTTGGCACCAGACTTTTTTCTGATGTCAATTTTAAGCTGTTCTTCAGCCACATCAATAAGCGTATTAAGCGCCTTGATCTTCAGTTCTGCTTCCTCCAGTGCCTTTTTTAAAGCTTCAGCTTGTGCTGTACTGAATGGTTTGGTTTTTTTAGCCATTTTTGGTTCCGTTACAATACAAAGTTCGACTTTTTCTGTTTTGTATTGCGTGAGCCAGTTCCGGATTATTTTTTCATTTTTGACTCCATAGGCAGTTTGTGCCTCTTTTATACTCATCCGACCTTGCTCTATAGCTGTTACAACAGTCCGTTTTTGTAGGTTGGAAAAGATTTTTCGCTTAATATTTTGTTGATAATTCATAGATCCATATTTACGCATCCAATTATACAGACAACTTTTGCCTAATTCGTAAATACGGTTAGCTTGATTTCTGTTTGAATTATCCTAAAATAACTATACGAATATTAGAATAAATTTTACCATAATTATTCTAATATTAGTATTCTAAAACGTACTATAAACTGCTTTTTATGAGTAAAAATTTATATTATCATTCTTCCCTTTTTTTCTCAAAAAGCGAAAATTTTGTGAATAGGACTAATGACTAATAGATAATTGAATTATCTATTAGAACGTCTATCATTATTTTGTTGTGGACGTCTTGGACCAAAACTATTATTAGTGCTACGGTTAGCATTATTAGGATTTGGTTTTTTCGGGGTTGAATTCCGTTGTTGTCTCCCTTGGCCTTGTTTAATTGGTTCCGTTGAAGCGTTAGGATCTGGTTCAAAACCCGCAATATTTTCCTTTGGCAATTTCAAACCCACCAATTTCTCGATATCACGCAAGAAAACAGTTTCGTCTGGACTAAACAACGATATAGCTTCTCCACTTGCTCCAGCTCTTCCTGTTCTACCAATTCGGTGAACGTAATCTTCAGGAATATTGGGCAATTCAAAATTAACAACGTGCGGCAATAATGGAATGTCCAAACCACGAGCTGCAATATCGGTAGCTACCAAAGCGGTCAAACTTCCGTTTTTAAAACTGGCTAAGGCTTTCGTTCTTGCACCTTGACCTTTATTACCGTGGATTGCTGCTGCTTTTATACCAGCAATAATCATACTTTCAGTAAGTTTATTAGCGCCTTGTTTGGTTCGGGTAAAAACCAAAATCTGTTTCCAGTTGCCTTCTGTAATTAATTTGATTATCAATTCTGTTTTTTTCTCTTTGGCACAAGGATATACTTTTTGGATAATAGCGTCAACTGTCGTGTTTTCTGGCGTGGCTTCCACCTGAACTGGATGGTGCAAAATACCCATTGCCAATTTCTTGATGTCTTTTGAAAAGGTTGCCGAAAACATCAGGTTTTGCCTTTTTAAAGGCAATACTTTCATAATGCGTTCAATATCTCGTAAAAATCCCATATCCAGCATTCGATCTGCTTCATCCAAAACCAAAATTTCAACTTTAGACAGTGTAACTAAACCTTGATTTTGCAAATCGATTAATCGACCCGGAGTTGCTACTAAAATATCGATGCCTTGACGCAATTGAGCTACTTGTGGATTTTGGTTTACGCCTCCAAAAATTACTGCGCTGCGTATATCTACAAACTCACTGTATTCTTTGATATTAGCTAATATTTGAGCTGCCAATTCTCGTGTTGGAGTCAATATCAAAGCACGAATGGGTCTGTG
>NZ_JAYWCK010000052.1:0-23981 GCF_043780635.1 Flavobacterium sp. | reverse complement strand
CGTATTAATTCCATTCGGGTGACAACAGTAAAAACAATGTCAACAGGTTGGCTGATTTCATAACTGTCTTTCATAAAGCCCCTTTCGCCTTTATAGACAGTAATGCCACGCCCTAAACCTAATACCAGTTCTTCCTTAACCTTCTCACTTTGACCTGATATTATGGTGACACCGGTATATTGTTCGAGACCCTCAATTACAAAATCAATCGTCCGCGAAGCAGAATAATAAGTGAGTATGGAATAAAGTGCGACAGGCAAACCTAGTTTTAGGGCGGCAATTAAAAAGATAATAGTGTTGATTCCAAGTATAATCTCGCTAATCGTAAAACTGATGCGTTTTCCGGTATAAAGTGCTAATACTTCGATACCATCAAGCGCACATCCGCCTCTCATGGCCAATCCTAATCCCAATCCCAAAAATACGCCGCCAAAAATAGAAACAAGCAGTTTATCAGAGGTGATTTGAGGATACGGAATAAAATACAGGCAAAGTGCCAACCCTGTAATGGCAAGAAACGTTCGTATAGCAAATGTCTTATTAACAAGATAAGAGCCAAGGACTATAAAAGGAATATTGGCCAGCATAATGACGATTCCAATGTTCCAGTGGTACAATTCATGAACTAATAAGGAGATGCCGGTCACTCCGCCATCAAAAAATTGGTTGGGAATCAAGAACCCTTTCAATGAAAATCCGCAAAATAATATGCCTGCAATGGTGTAAATAGCATCAATAATACGTTGTTGAGTAATTTTCTCTATCATTTTAGTAATTGATTTTAGATTGTACTTTGGCTAGATTTTTTTCCTTTTGTAAATTATTATGTCTGATAGCAGTTGGGGTAAAATAATGATGTTTTTGCATAAAATCCACCTGAATCTGGTTCCATTCCTCCTTATTTTTAATGTAACCAAAGGCAAGCATTTCTTTACAAAGGTTCTCTCCAATACTAAAAAAATCAGTCCGTCCCAAATAATTCAGATCGGCATCACAAATGATTTCGTCTAAATGAGATTTTGGATTTTGTGGTATTTTTGTTGCCATAATAATGTTGCAAATATGGTCTATGTCTTCTTTTGTATAATGAAATTGAGGTAAATATTGCCTTGTCATTTCACAAGAGCGCTGTTCGTGATCTTTATTTTGAATAAGATACCCAGCATCGTGATAGATGGCAGCAACAAGAAGCAGTTTCAAATCTGAATCAGTAACTCCTTCTTCTTTTGCAATACTTGCAGCACAATGATATACATCAAGAGTATGATGAATAGTGTGATAAAACAGATTTTCCGATAATTCGGTTTTAAGTTTATTCAAAATAAGTTGGCATTCAGGAAGATGCTGCATAATAAGCTATAATGTTTTCAGGGCTAAGATATTAAAAGAATAATAGTAATGAATTTTTTTCAAGAATTATTTAGTATTGAATATTTGGATGTTGGGGTAATTTATAGACAAAATGAAATATTCATTCAGCATTATCTAAAGCATTAATTCTTATTTCAAAAATAAAAATCATGAAAGAACACAAGCTTGAATAGTGGCAATTCTTTAAAAAATAGCATAATTTATGGCATTGTCTCGCATAAAATAAACTTCATTTTTTAGGTTGAGACCCCATATAAAAGGTCAAGGTTCCTCCAGAACTTATTTCACTGTGATTGAGAAACAAAGTAGGTAAAGGTTGGCCGTTAAGCAATATTTTTTGAACATATACATTGCGCTCTTTTTGGTTCACCACATGTATTGTAAAACTGTTACCATTTTCTAAAGTGATTACGGCATGATTCACCAAAGGCGATCCTACAGCATAGTCAGTGGAACCGGGTGCAACCGGATAAAACCCTAAGGAAGAGAAAATATACCAGGCACTCATTTGTCCGCAATCATCGTTACCTCCTAGACCATCAGGCGTGGGTTTGTATTGCATTTGCATAATTTTCCGAACCTGATATTGTGTTTTCCATGCTTGATTGGTCCAATTGTATAGATAAGCAACGTGGTGTGCGGGCTCATTGCCGTGAACATAACCCCCAATGATTCCCTCACGGGTAATATCTTCTGTTTCAGCAAAAAAGGAATCCGGCAAATGCATGGTAAATAATGTATCTAAACGGGAGGAAAAAGCAGTTGCACCGCCCATTTTAGCAATCAGTTCAGCGGGTTTGTGTGGAACAAAAAAGCTGTAATTCCAGCTGTTTCCTTCAATAAATCCTTGACCATTTGTAGACAGCGCATCAAAGTTGGTTTTAAAACTGCCGTCTGCCTGTTTAGGTTGCATAAAACCTGTAGCAGGATTATAATTATTTTGCCAATTTTCAGATCTTTTGATAAAAACTTTGTAAACGTCCTGGCGATTCAGTTTTTGAGCTAATTGTGCAATACACCAGTCATCGTAGGCATATTCTAAAGTATTGGATACCGAAATGCCACTTTCTTCAGTAGGAATATAACCCAAATCCATGTAAGAACCAATGCCTTCATAGTGGCGGTGGTTCGCTGTGATTATGCAAGCATCAAGTGCTTCGTTTGGATCGCCATCATAAACTCCTTTTAGTATTGCATCTGCAATTACTGACACACTGTGATAACCGCTCATACACCAATTATCGTTCGAATAATGAGACCAGATAGGCAGCATGTGCAAAGCGCTCTGTTGGTAATGCGCCACCATCGATTTAATCATGTCGTTGTTGCGGGAAGGCTGGACAATATTGAATAAGGGATGCAAGGCTCGATAGGTATCCCATAGAGAAAACGTACTGTAATTGGTATAATCAGCAGCGACATGAATGTCCTGGTCAAGACCTTTGTATTGCCGGTTTACATCCATATAAACAGTAGGGTTGATAAAGGTATGATACATGGCCGTATAAAAATTGATCTTTGTGGCTTCCGAAGCTTCAATTACAATTTTATTCAGCTCGGTATTCCATAATTTCTGGGCATCACTTTTTACCTTTTCAAAATCCCAGTCTTTAATTTCCGTTTGCATATTTTCCACTGCATTGGCTTGGCTTACGGAGGAGAGGGCCAGTTTTATTTTAATTTTTTCGGCAGCTTCTGTTTTAAAATCAAAATGCATGCGAATCTTTTTTCCCGCTATTTCCGGAAAATTATCAGATTGGTCAAATTTTCTCCAAAAACCACGATAGGCTTGTGGACCATCATAATTTTTTTGTCCATAATGAATAAAGGGTTTTGAAAACGCCATGGCAAAGTATACTGTTCGGGTTCTAGCCCATCCATTGGTTTGGCGGTATCCTGTAATCAGTGTGTCATTGACCACTCGCACATAAGTCCAGACATTTTTTTCATCATAATTATAAATACCGGCCATTAAATCCAGAATGATGTGACTTTCATCCAATTTTGGAAAAGTATACTGATGTATTCCTACTCGACTAGTGGCAGTCATTTCAGCAATAATAGCATCGTCATCGAGGGCAACTTTATAATAACCGGCTTCTGCGATTTCATTCGAATGGGAGAATGCAGAACGATAGCCGTTTTTGGGATTGGATGCCGTTCCAGGATTCAACTGCAGTTTTCCTTGTGTGGGCATCACTAAAAAATCGCCAAGATCAGAATGTCCCGTCCCATTGAGATGGGTATGACTGAAGCCAACGATGGTTTTGTCTTCGTATTTATATCCTGCACAATAGTTGTAAACTGCCCCATTGTATTTCCCGTTCAGTTCATAAGAAATGGTATCAGTTTCCGGGCTCAATTGCACCGCTCCAAATGGCACCGTGGCACCAGGGTAAGTGTGTCCCATTTTTTCGGTACCAATAATGGGTTTTACATAGGGAATTAAATTTTGTTGGGCTTCAACACAATTAAAATGGAGTAGTAGTAGAACAAATAGAAAGTGTTTCATCGGTTTAAATATTTGATCGGTTTTTGAAAACGGAACAATAATAATAGGCTGTAGCTTTGGCTTGTTCGTCGAACCACAAGCGAGGAAAAATAGGAGGAATCATTTACATTAATTTTATTTTTTCTTAAACTGCTTTCCAAAAAAATCATCTTTATTCCAATCAGGTGCAAGGACTTCATTACAAACAAAATAACCAATTAAAAAATTGAGTTTAACATGCATAGTAGCGGCGTCAAAATCGAAAGGCTGATTCATATCGTCTTGCGGACTGTGATAAATAGTATTGCGCCATTCAACATCTGACTTTGCTCGATCCACCGGATCCTGTGGTACAGTCATAAAACCGCTTTTTATAAATAAAGCCGGAATTCCTTTTTTTATAAAACTATAATGGTCGCTTCGAATAAAAACAACCTGCTCTGGAAGAGGGTCGGGACTGATTTTTAACCCTAATATTTTGGCAGCTTTTTCGGTTTGTATTCCAAGGCTGGAATGATCTGCTCCGTAAGGTACAATATCACGAACCGGATGAAAAAAGAACGGCATATCAATGGCCAGATTGGCAACAATTTTTCCATTTTGAATGGGTGGATTATTTACAAAATAATCCGAACCGAGCAGACCTAATTCTTCACCTGTAACAACTGCAAAAATGACTGACCTTTTTGGTCTTTCAGGCAAAGTACGGTATGCTTTAGCAATTTCCAATAGAATAGCTGTACCTGAAGCATTATCATGAGCGCCATTATAAATGGAATCATTTAGTATTGGTACTCCAATGCCAAAGTGATCTAAATGTGCGGCATAAACCACATACTCATTTTTCAATACGGGATCGCTGCCTTCTAGAATACTTACTAAATTGGAGCTTTCAATTGGTTTTGTATTTGTTTTCACCTGAATACTGGCCGAGAGATTCAACGGAAAGGAAAGCGACTTGCCTTTTGCAGCCAACTCAACTATTTTTTGTACAGTTTCGGGAGCATTTACAAAAAGTTTTTCGACATATTCATTGTTAAAGAAGGCAACACTTTTTAGAGCTTCATAACTATTGGCTGGAACAGATTGACTTTTAAGCCATTTATGGGAACCCCCTTTAGACTTTTTGACCATAGCATCCCAAGTATTGGGTTTGTTATTAGGAAGGGTAAAAGTGATAACGCCAACTGCACCACGTTTGATAGCTTCTTTATATTTTGCATCAGGAGTTCCATAATAAGCTCTTTCGTTGTTAGACAATGTGTTAGGAGTGCCATTTAGATATACTACAATTTTACCCTTAACATCAATATTTTGATAATCATCATGATTAAAATCAGGAGCAGAAACACCAAAACCTACAAAGACCAACGGAGCGGTCACTCCTGAACTTGCTGAGGAAAAATAAGGACTCAATAAGAAGTGTTGGCCATAGATTAGCTTTTCTTCCTTGTTTCCATTTTTGATGACAAAGTAGCTTTCATTTTCATTTACAAGTCCTTTTTGCAACGGTACCTTCTGAATATAAGAAGAGCCATTACCAGGTTGTAAACCCAAACTTACAAATTGAGTTTCTATATATTTTGAGCCTATTGCAAAACCCCTCGTGCCTGGTTTTCTGCCTTCCAACAAGTCATCGGCAAGAAAAGTCATATGTCCTTTTATAGCATCCGGACTTACATTTTGTAAAATAGTTGTGATGGCATCCGGATTTTGGCTAAATACAGAATGGAATGGAAAACAATAAATAAGTAGAGATAATATCAGTACTTTTTTCATAAATAAAGTTTAAGGTGAATGGATTCGTTTGACTCGAAACTCGTTTATAAGTCTGATAAAATAATCCAAGTGCACCCAAATTAAAGGTAGATTTGAACTAATATCGTAATACTTAATTTCAAATATATTGAATTTTAGTAGTAAATTCATTTTTTTTCAGGAATGCGAATTTAAGATGATGCGATGAAAGTCTTTTCTGCCGTTTTTGTTTTGTTAGCGCACCTATTCCGACAAACAAAAAAGCCTAATCTTTAGACCAGGCTTATTATGAATGAACTTAAGCAAACACAGATTTATCCCTATTTCTTTAAGATTTGGTCTATGGCTTTGGCCAAGTCAAAATCTTTAGCGGTTATCCCGTCGGCATCATGAGTGTTAAGCGCAATAGTTACTTTGTTATAGACATTTTTCCAATTGGGATGATGACCTGACTTTTCAGCAACTAGGGCAACAGACGTCATAAACGAAAACGCTTCGATAAAGTTTTTAAAAAGAAGTTCCCGATGGATGAATTTCCCTTTTACAATCCAATCATTATCAATACTGCTCATTCGGACTTTAATTTCTGCTTCGTTTAGTGGAGTCATTATTATTTGTTTTTTGTTTATATTTCAATTTTGGCACCCATAATTTTTAAAAATTCCCTAATAAATTTTGGATGAGCAGGCCAAGCTGGTGCAGTGACTAAATTACCGTCTACATACGCTCCGTCTGCCGGAATCGATTGGAAAACTCCACCGGCTGAGGTAACTTCTGGACCAACAGCTGGATAAGCGGTTAACTTTCTTCCTTTGACAACATCTGCAGCAGTTAAAATTTGGATACCATGACAGATGGCGGCAACAGGTTTATTAGTGGTGAAAAAATATTGGACGATTTCAATTATTTTTTTGTTCATTCTCAAATATTCTGGTGCCCTTCCTCCAGCAATGACCAAGCCATCATAATCATTCACTTGGACAGAATCAAAGCTATAATTTAAAGTGAAATTATGCCCCGGTTTTTCAGTATAAGTTTGGCCACCTTCAAAGTCGTGTATGGCTGTTTTGATAGTATCCCCTTTTTTCTTGTCAGGACAAACGGCATGAACTTCATAACCCACCATTTCAAGCATTTGAAAGGGAACCATAGTTTCATAATCTTCAGTGAAGTCTCCGGTTAAGAATAATACTTTTTTCATTGTTATAAATTTAGAATTAAAAATCAATACTATTCTTTCAAAGAAGCCATATCAATCACAAAACGATACTTCACATCACTTTTGAGCATTCTTTCATACGCTTCGTTGATATCCTGCATTTTGATGATTTCAATTTCCGAAACAATATTGTGTTCGCCACAAAAGTCTAGCATTTCTTGAGTTTCGGCCAATCCTCCAATGAGAGAACCCGCTACCGATTTTCGTCCTAATATCATTGGAACTGTATTTAAAAAGGGTTCTAAACCTCCTAAATAGCCAACCAAAACCAAAGTTCCACTTATATTTAGAGTCGCTACATAAGGATTAACATCGTGTACATAAGGTACAGTATCAATAATCAAATCGAATTTTCCGCTTACCGATTTCATATGATTTTCATCAGTTGAAATAATTACAGCATCGGCTCCTAATGCTAAAGCATCTTTTTCTTTGCCAGGGCTTCTGGAAAATAGAGTCACTTCGGCTCCTAAACCTTTGGCTAATTTGATAGCCATATGGCCTAATCCACCTAAACCAACTACGGCAACTTTGCTCCCTTTCGTAACATTCCAATGACGAAGTGGGGACCAAGTGGTAATTCCGGCACAAAGCAAGGGTGCAACGGCAGCCAAATCTAAATTGGCAGGCACTTTCAATACAAAGTGTTCGTCTACAACAATTTTTTCAGAATAACCTCCAAAAGTGAAACCGCCTAAATGTTTGTCGGCACTACCATAAGTTCCGGTAAATCCGGTCAGGCAATATTGCTCCAAATCTTTTTTGCAACTCTCACAAGTTTGGCAGGAATCTACTAAACAGCCAACACCTGCTATATCACCAACCTTTAATTTGGTTACTTCGCTTCCCACTTTTGTTACTCTACCCACAATTTCGTGACCTGGTACCGAAGGATATACCGTAAATCCCCAATCATTTCTAGCAGTGTGCAAATCAGAATGGCAAACTCCACAATACAAAATCTCAATTTCGATGTCTTTTGCCGTCAGGTCTCTGCGATCGATGGTCATCTCTTTCAAAGGAGCATCAGCTGCTTTTGTGCCAAATGCTTTTACGTTTGTTGTTTTCATAGCTGTTATTAAATTTTATTTTAAAGGTAATACTTCATTCAAACATTGAATGGCATTCAAAGTCCGCGGATAACCTACAGAAGGCAATAATTGTGTTATCAAATTGATAAGCGTTTGCCTGTCATTTCCAACATTAGAATTGCCTTGTATATGTCCTTTGATTTGGCTTTCGGTTCCACCCAATGAAATAAGAAAAGAGAGTGTTATCATTTCTCTTGTTTTTAAATCCAAGCCATTTCGAGTAATATAATCACCAAAATAATTGGCAGACAAATACTCCTGAATGTGTAACAAATCTTCTGTAGAATTTTTATACATATTGTCAATGATATCGCCAAAAATTTCTTTTTGTTTGGCCAATCCTTTTTCCATTCTTGTTTCGGATGTAGTGGTCGATTGATTTGCTAAAGGTACGGAAATATTTCGTTCGCCAAATATTTCGTTAGTAGCATTAATAAAATCCATCACTTTTAAAATCCCTACGTGAGGAACGGATTGATACAAAACTTCTTTAATTTCAATAGGTGTAATTCCAATATTCAATACTGCACTAACATACATTTTGTATACACTTAATGCTTGACTAGTAATACTAGAAGCCATTATAAGCAGCACACGGGTTTTGGTATCCATAGTATCGTGGGTTATCAATATGGGCGAAGTACTTACTATTATGAGGATGGCACTCTTGTTTTTTTTAGTCGAGGACAAGTTTTAGAAATCAATAATGATGTTAATTACAAACCAACTGGCTTGTCACTACTTTTTCATCCGGACTTAATAAAAGGTACAGCACTTGGCAAACAAATGAACCAATTTTCTTTCTTTTCCTATGATTCGAATGAAGCCTTACATTTGTCTTTAAAAGAGCAACAAATTATAAAAGATTTATTTAGTAAGTTGGAATATGAACTAAGTCAATCCATCGATAAACATACTAAAAGCATTATAAACAATAATATTGAGTTGTTGTTGAATTACTGTGTTCGGTTTTATGACAGACAGTTTATTACCCGTGAAATAAGCAATACCGACATCCTGTCAAAATTTGAAAACCTGTTATATGAGTTTTTTCAATCGGAAACCACTAAGGATTTGGGATTGCCTTCAGTGAGCTATTTTGCAGATTTTTTGCATCTTTCTCCCAATTCATTACTTTGGGGATTTAATTAAAAAAGAGACCGGAAAATCGGCTCAGGAATACATCCAGTTAAAATTAATAGATGTTGCCAAAGAAAGAATTTTCGATACCCAAAAATCGGAAAGCCAAATAGCTTTTGAACTCGGTTTTAAATACCCTCAGCATTTTAACCGCATGTTTAAAAAAAACACAGGTTATGCGCCCAATGAATACAGAACTATAAATTATAGGTAAATTTGTAATGAATTTTAAATCATAGAGTTCTTAATCATAAGTACTGGTTTTATTGCTCACTAAGCTAGATCTAACAGGCTATTTTACGGTAATAATATATTTATCACCAAAATATAAAAGACTAAATCAATATGAATCCACACTATTTATGCGTAAATTAGCAATGGCTATTGCTGTAATTAAAAACTTAAAATTTAATATTATGAAAAATCTAGGTCTGTTTTGTTTGCTATTGGCTTGCATTGGACTCGAAAGCTGTAATAAAAATCAAAGCAAAAAAGACGTTGACGCTACCCCAGTCTCGGCTGAAAAGCCTGTAAGCGTTCAGTGCTATAATGCATTGTATGAAAACGACACGATTGAATTAAAAATCAATACTTTAAAAAACGGAACTATAACGGGGAATATGGAGATGAAAATTTTTAATAGAGCCAAAAAGATTGGGAAAATCGCGGGAGAATATCGTGGAGACACCTTGTTTGTTGCCTATACCTTCATCCAGGAAGCGAATAAGGAAATAACATACAAAAATCCAATGGCATTTTTAAAACGAGGAAACGATCTTATTTTAGGCAATGGAGAAATAGAAACCACAATGGGTGCCTCATATTTTGTTAAAGGCAAACCTATAGATTTTGATAAGGTGAAATATAAATTCACAACGGTGGATTGCGTCAATAAATAAGGAATAAATAGAATGAAATAATGATTTGTCTTTCAATAAGTTCAGGGCTAAGGATTATCCTAAACTATTGATGGCATCACTAATGTAGTAATAAAAGAATCCGAAGGCTGAAAACTTCGGATTCTGTTTTTTCAATGGTTACTATAGTTTGATGTTGACACTTGTAAATTTTTCAGGTTGGTCAAACTTATAACAATAATTTTCCGATTTAAAAGAGGGGCAAGCGCTCTTAGGTGTTGATTTAAAAATAAAGGTATAGAAATTTAGTGTTACTTATATAAAGAAGGCAAAGAAATCTATTAATGATGACTTGAAAACAAACCGACTCTGCTAATTGCAATCCTTCACAAATTTCCACCACTTTATTTACTAACTTTGCAATCTAATAAAGACTTGACACAAAAATGCAAAAAATAATTACGCTACTTTTTATCATCACTTTCTCGATAAATGTTTTTGCTCAAAATAATTTAAAAGCAATAATCAAAGACGAAAAGACAAACGAACCTTTAAGTGGGGTTGCTGTATTTTTAAAAGGAACCCAAAACGGTACGACTTCTGATGATAACGGTTTTGCTGAACTCAAAAATATTCCAAATGGTAAACAAACGATCCTCTTTAAATTACTTGGATATACAGAGAACGAAAACAATATTGTATTCCCTCAAAGTGATACCATCACAATAGTTTTGGAACCTTCATCAGAGGAATTAGAAGAAGTAAAAATAGTTTCTTCCACAAGAAGCAGCCGAAATATAAAAGACATTCCTACGCGAATTGAAGGTATTCCATTAGCCGACTTGGAAGAAAAATCTGTGATGCAACCAGGAAATATTAAAATGTTGGTTTCTGAAATTGTAGGTGTTCAAACACAACAAACGTCCCAGGTGTCGGGGAGTGCCAGTATACGCATACAAGGTTTGGACGGTAAATATACCCAACTTTTACAGGATGGATTTCCGTTGTATTCTGGTTTTGCTAGTGGTTTGAGTGTTTTGCAAATTCCTCCTTTGAATTTAAAAAGAGTGGAAGTAATCAAAGGTTCTACATCAACTTTGTACGGTGGTGGAGCAATTGCAGGTCTGATAAACCTGATTACAAAAGAGCCAACTGCTAAGAGAGAAATTTCATTCTTAGCAAACACAAACCAAACTAATGCTTTGGATTTAAGTGGTTTTTATTCTGAAAGATATAAAAAAACAGGATTTACAATTTACGCAGCAAATAATTTTCAAAAAGGGTACGACAGCAATAATGACGGTTTTTCAGATATTCCAAAGTACAACCGGTTTTCCATAATACCTAATTTTTTTTATTATCCAAACGACAAAACAACTTTTAGTTTTGGTATAAATGCAGGATTTGAAAAGCGGACAGGCGGGGACATGCAAGTAATAAACTACAATGCCGATGCTATTCACTCCTATTTTGAAACCAATAATACAAACCGATATGCAACTTTGGCAAAATTTGAAAAGATATTTTCCAATAAAAATATAGTAACAATTAAAAACAGCATTGGATATTTTAACAGGTCAATAGAGCGATCGGCATATCTTTTTGAAGGTCAGCAACAAGCCACTTTTAGCGAAGCCAATTACCTGATTCCAAAAGAAAAATCAGAATGGAATATAGGAGCAAATTTGGTTTCCGAAAATTTCAGACAAATCAATATCGTTGCTGATAAATTAGATTATTTTAGTGCGGCTTTTGGAGTATTTGCCCAAAACAATCTAAAGGTTTCCGAGAAATTTATTGTTGAAAGTGGTTTGCGTTTCGATATAACCAATAGAAAGGATCTTTTTGTATTGCCACGTTTGTCATTGTTGTATAAAATAACAGACCAGCTCACTTCAAGGATTGGCGGTGGTTTAGGCTATAAAACACCTACAATTTTCTCGGAAGAAGCCGAAGAAAAAGCCTTTCAAAATATTAATCCGCTTGACTTTACAAAAGTGAGTCCTGAAAAATCATATGGCTTAAATGCTGACCTTAATTATAAAACAATAATTTTTGGAGACATCAATTTTTCATTCAATCAATTGTTTTTTTACACCAGCATCAAAAATCCTTTAGTGCTAAATCCTGTCGCAGGAACAAGTAATTTTTCTTTTGAAAATGCGAATGGATATTTGGAAGCCAAAGGTTTTGAATCAACGATAAAACTTCGACTTGATGATATTTCATGCTTTTTTGGGTATACCTATACAGATGTAAACAGAAATTACAATAATGTTTCTACTGTCAATCCTTTAACAGCAAAACACCATTTCAACTTAGACGTTATGTACGAGTGGAATGAAAAATTGCGATTAGGCTATGAACTCTATTATATTGGAGAACAATTTTTAAGTACCAACGAAAAGGTTCGTGATTATTGGGTTACAGGTATTTCAGGGGAATATAAATTTAAACATTTTAGTTTGTTTTTAAACCTCGAAAACTTTTTAGACACCCGACAATCAAAATGGGAAAGTATGTATTCCGGAACAATTCAAAACCCTGAATTCAGAGAAATTTACACCCCGACAGAAGGCTTTATTTGTAATGGTGGTTTTAAAATATGGCTATAACTTGTACCAATAATTAGAATAGTTTTTGAATAATATAAAATAGTTACATCTCCCCATTCTATTACAATTCAGATTCTTCTATAGGAATCATTCAGTTTAGAAGTACTCGAAAAAATACAAACTCTAACCAAGTTTCTACTAAGCCATAAAAGTCAGGGATACAGCAATACTTCGTATTTACTCTTCCTTTAAAGTTAGATATGAAAATAAACTTAGCATCTTACAAATATTTTTCAATGATTGATTTAATAATTTCCGAAATAAGTTGATACCCTTTTTCATTTGGATGCACACTGTCTTTAGATAAATTATCTTCTTTAGTGTCAAAAAACACAGAATAAGTGTCAATAAATTCTAGTCCGTTTTCTTTAGCAAGATTTTTAAGCACTTCATTATATTCTTGGATAGCTTTTATTGTGCGAAATTTGCCTGTAGACGATATTACTCCGTCTATTTTTGATGAAATGGGTAAAATACTTATTAAGAATATTTTTTCTGTAGCTTCTTTAGCTTTTCGAATAACATTTTGCAAGTTCTTTTTGTATTGTTCCTTTGATACAATTTGAACATTGTCATTAATAGCTAAATCATTCACACCATAACTCAAGAATATTAAATTATCAAATGGTGATTTTCTTGCAGAAAATTCAACATCAAAACGTTTTATAAGTCCTTCGGTCGTTTCACCACCGATTCCCAAGTTAAAAATGCTAACTTCTTTTGAATTGTCATTGCAATATCTACTGTGGCAATATCTTTTTAAATTGTCTACCCAACCTCCTAATATTCCATCGTATTCACCGTATGTAATACTGTCTCCAAAAAATAAGCAATTTGTCATTTGTTCTGTTATGTATTTCTTTTGTTAATATCGATCTACAAATTACCCTTAACGGTTTGCAGATGTGAGTTATGGTGGCATTTTGCGCTGAAGTTCATTAAAGTACAATACTGAATTAAGTACAAATATTTAATAGAAGCACTTCAGTTGTCGTTTTATTGTAATTTCAAAAACTTGTCTCTATAATTTATTAATGATTTTCTTGAAACTGGATTGCCGTGACCAAGGTAAAACGTTTCTGTGTTTAATGAAAGTATCTGATTGATACTTTTTTTTACTTGTTCTAAATTGTCGTGAAAAGGGGGGTGTTTCATTCTTGAGTGAAATGCAATTCCCCCAAGAAATATTCCTGATGAAGCTAAATCCATTATTATTGCACTCCCATCTTCAAGAACAACAGATAAAGAGCCTGGGGTGTGCCCCGGTGTATGAATTACTTTTCCATTTATTCCATAAATTGATAAATCATATTCTTGGTTTCCACTTAATACTATGTCCGGAAAACAAGGCGAAGCAGTATCATTTACTATTTTTGGTTTAAGAACAATGTCCCAAAGTTTGTGGTTAGACTTTAAGGTTTCAAGCATACTTTTTCCTGTTTGTAATGCAACCTTATCCAAGTCGTGCATCAGAATGGGAATTTTCAAAATGTCTTTTAATTCTTTTGCGCTTCCAAAATGGTCAATATGCCCGTGTGTTATGATTATTAATCCAATATCATCTATATTGACACCATGCATTTTTAATTGTTTAATTATTTTGTTCTCGCTGTTGGGAACTCCTGTATCAACCAATACATGTTTTGTTTTTCCTTTTATCAGAAAACAATTTATCATTCCAAAAGGGAAAATGGATAACTGAATAATTTTTTTCATTTCTAATGATTTTTTGAATGCGGAATGCATTATAGATTTTGTTTTAAACTAGTATCTATTTTAATAAAATGAAGTTCTCCATCCATCATTCCCGGAACAATTAATTGGTCTTTGAGTATTATGAAATTGGCTGGGCCAGCAATAGTTTCAGGTAAGTTTATTTCGTTGATCCTATTGTTATAGAGTTGTATTGAAAATAGTCTTCCTTTTTCTTTCAATGCACCAAAACTGCTTACATAGAGTACGTCCTTGTAAATATATAGCCCGTAAAAAGATTCTTCAAAGCCAGTCAGTTTTATGAATGTATTGTCTTTTAAGTCTATATAGCCAACAACACCATTGGGAAGATTGGTGGTTCCAAAACCATTTACATAAATTCTATTAACTTTTTTGTTGCAAAATAATCCATTGATACCTGGGATTGTGGTGTTGATTTTAATTTCGGAATAAGATTTATCGTTGAGATTGACTTTGAAAAGTTTGCTTTTATCTGATGCAGATACATATAATATAGCAGTATCCCAAATGGCAATGTCGTTTAAAAACGAACTGTCTTTACTAAAATCAATTTCATATAATTTTGTACCTAGTTTTAAGTCAATTGCCACTAAACGGTCGATGTCATTGAGATATAAAATTCCATTATCAATAGCCAAACCTTTTGGAGCATTTAGTTTCTCTTTGACAAATGTCGAATCAAGGATTTGTCCCTTTTGGTTTAATTTAAATATTTTGCCATCTCCATCTTTGGCTGTAGGGTTTAATTCTTTACCAATGTCGGCAACATATATAAAATGGCCATCTGTTGCAACACTTTCTATATGATGGAATCCAGTGATGGTTTTTGTGTTTTGTGCATTCGAATTTACAGCTATAAATAAGCCAAATAGAAGGCTTAACTTGATTGTGTTTTTCATTTTTTTATTCTTTTATTGTTGTTTATATAAGTGTTTAATTGTCTTTAAGAGGCGATTTTAGTGTCTATCCCGCTTTTTAGCCAAATGAATTTGTCGTTTACATTTGAGTTTTTTATCTCATTTAATAATGAGGATACGGATTGTTTAAAATGCCACCAACCTTCATAATGTATAGGAATAACTGCGTTGGCTTGAAGTAATTGGGTTGTTTTTATGGCTTCTTCACCATTCATGGTTACTCTTAAATTCTTTTTTAGATATGGGAAAGCTCCTGCTCCGAGATGTAAAATGGCAACATCAACTTTTTTTCGTTTGGCGAGTTCATAAACTCCTTCAAAAAGCACGGTATCGCCAGAAATATAGAGGCACCCTTTTTCCTGATTGTCCCATTCGATGGTAAAACCAAGGACTTTACCCATCATTTTATCCAATCGTTTAATATTGGTATGCTGCGCCGGAATAGCCGTAATCTTTAATCCTGTGACTCTTTCATCCTTTATGGTGTATTCTTCCCAGTTTTCGAGTCCAATGGTATTAGTATCTTTAAGTCTATGAACCGCAGCGGTAGTGGATAATACCAGTGGAACAGTTTTGATGAAATCCCTTCCTGTTTTGTCCAGGTTGTCTTTGTGATGGTCGTGACTAAGTAAGACCAAATCCACTTTTCCAATTTCGGCGGGAGTAAGTGCTGCGTCAATGTATTTTTTGGAAAAGGCGAGGGGGCTTGTTACATATTGTGGCAACCAACCGTCTTTTTTGTTCAGGGTTGGATCGGTCAGGATTTTAAATCCGTTGATGTTAATCAATACACAAGCGGTGTCAATGTGGGTGATGCTAAAATTCATTTCAATTTTGTTTTATCAGTTATTTACTGATGCAAAGTTGAGAATGATTTATGGGCGAGAAATTGACTTTGGTCAAGAAATGCGTTTTCGGATTCGGCTTAAGGTTTCCGGAACTACGCCTATATAGGACGCAATGTATTTTTGAGGAATCAATTGTATCAGTTTGGATTGCTCCGTAAAAAGGGCTTCGTATCGCTCTTGAGGGGTTTTGAGCAATAAATCCATTTCTCTTTTTACTTTTTTGGAGAGTAGATATTCGGTGGCAATTTGTCCAAGTTTTTTGGAGGTTTCACATATAGCATAAAGTGCATTCAGGTTTTCGTGTGAGATCGAATACAATATGCACGGTGTAATGGCTTGAATATAAACGCCCGTTTTTTTTCTGGTATAAAAAGAGTCATAAGCACAATAAAAGGAGTTTTGAAAAGCAAAATCAAAGGTGATTTCCTTGTCACTGTGTACCGCATAATAGCGAACAATTCCTTTGTCGATAAAGGACATATAATTTTCTTGTTGGCCTTCAAAAAGAATAATTTCATTGGCATCAAATGTCCTTGTTTTAATTTGTTTTAAAAAAATAGTTAGGCTTTCTTCTGAAAAGCCCATTTTTTTAAAATAATTAATCATTGATTGAATGGCAGTAGCGTGTAATAAATTTTATTCAAATTTACGTTTTATATGTGTTTGCAAAGTTATTTTTTTTAATTCTAGAACCTTATATTTTTTTTAGCACTTTTTAGTACTTTGGATTATGGATTTTAATGGGGAAACCAATCGGGTAATTAGAATTTTAGGGGTAATTCGTGCTATAATATTAGATATTTTTGCAATTGCTTTAGGTGCATTTTTGGCTATGGGATATCCACTTAATTAATGATATAAATAACTTTTTTGGTTTTAAATTTAAAACTTAAAATTTACAACTAATAAAAATATGATTTTACGGTTTTCCGTAAAAGGAGGTTTTAAAGTAAAAATTTTATGAATTGATATACCACAAAGATTAAAATAATTTATCACCGTTTATGTTATTGTTATTCTACTATTTGAAGTACAACATTACCGGTCTTTTGTCCAGATTCAACGTATTTATATGCCTCTACTATTTGTTCTATCTGATATTTCCGGTCAATTAAAGGTTTGAATTCACCTTTTTCAACAAGATCTTTTAAAAATAGAACGTCCTGTTTCGTTATTGATGGAATTGGAAATAAAAGTTTTTTGCCGCCAAAAAATGGTGTGATAAGTGCATAAAGTATATTCTCTCCATTTTTTCCTAATTCTGTTGAAATATAAATTCCTTTTTCAGTTAACATAGGCTTGCATTGTCCAAATGAGCTTTTACCTACTGCGTCAAAAATGAATTGAAATTTATTTTCTGTCTTTGTGAAATCCTGTGTTTGGTAGTCAATAACTACATCTGCACCAAGAGATTTTACCAACTCAACATTTTTTGTATTGCAGACAGCAGTTATATTTGCCTCAAAATGTTTTAATAATTGCACAGCCGCAGAACCAATAGCTCCGGTTGCACCATAAACTAAGACATTTTGTCCAGGTTCAACCTTCGCTGCTCTAATATTCACTAAAGCATAATGTGATCCTTCTGTAAGAGCTGCTGCTTCCTCAAAGCTAATGTTTTCAGGTATATTTGTAACGGCATCCGTTTCTGCAATTGTTAAATACTCTCCATGACCGCCGAAGGATTTGTCATTAAATCCAAAAACCTTATCTCCATTCTTGAATAATGTAACACTCGTGCCAATTTCTTCGATTACACCTGCAAACTCACAACCTAATATTTGATATTTTGGGCGAAAAAGACCACTCCAAAATCGTGAAATAAAATATTCAGCACTACGAAAACCTGAATCAGTTCGGTTTACGCTTGATGTATAAACCTTAACCAATACTTCTTTGTCTTTTGGTTTAGGTTTAGGAACCTCCATTAATTTAGCTACTTCTGGGGGGCCATATTTTGTATATACAATTGCTTTCATTTCAAAAATATTTTATTGATTTAATATTTGATTTCAATTGTGGTGGTTTACACTAAAAAGAATCAAACTATAAAAGTTAATTCAAGTCTACAAGTATTTATGTTATTAAGAGATTATTTCGACCAATAAGGTTTTATGACTTTATTTTGTTTGTGATTTAACTTCATTAATATAACTGTAGTTATCACGCAAAACACAATAACCTGAATCGATGCTTCAGGACCAAAATCGCCACCGGTTAGTAATACAGACCCTTCTATTTTAGTTGTAAAAAGGCTTTTTCCTATAATACTTCCCGATGTGGCTGCTCCAAATATATTAGATTGCGTAAAATTCCAAGCAAAGTGCATTGCTATCGGAAACCATAAATTTCTTGTATAAATATAGGCAGCTCCGAATAAAAGACCTGCTTCAATAGCAATAGATAAGGCACTTGTAATTGAACTATTTGGATTAAAGAGATGAGCAAATCCAAAAAGCAAACCCGATATTACCATTGCAATGTAACTTCCCAATTTCTCTTCGGTAATCCGAAAAATTATGCCCCTGAATACTATTTCTTCAAAAACTGCAACGGCAGTAAAACCAATCAAAGAAGGTATAAGAGGAATGAAGCTGTTAACTGAAATTATGGAAAATCCACCATAAAGATAAATTACAAAAATAGTAAGCGACTGTAAACCTACTCCTAATGCAATTCCTAAACTTAAATTTTTTGCTAAATTTTTGCTTGATAATTCTGTAATACTTCTTTTTTCATAATATTGGTAAAGAGTGGTGTAGCTAAACAGCACAATAAATATGGATAACGTATTCGACAAAAGAGTTATAGTCGTTTTCTCAAGATTGAATAAACCAAGTAGTTTTTCAATTCCTAATTTTAGGATTACTAGTGTTCCAATACAAACTATTAATCCAATAATTATCTTTGTTAAAGGAAAATAAAGAATCTTTTGTCCTACAGTTTTTGTTTCCATTTATTTTATTTTGTTAGGGTTATTTGAATGTTATTTTGCATATCGTCATAAGGCTTTAAGTTGGTGGGGATTTTTATTACTTTATTTTAGGTCTTCTCAGAAGTTAAATATACAAAAATAACATTCAGTTAGGCATTAAGTCCACCTTGCTAAAAACTGCTGTTAGCTTATGCCCTTTATTTACTTACAGTCAGATGGTCTTCAATGTCAGTTTCTTTTAATCTAATTTTTAATGGTACAATAATTAAAACTGTTTTTTATTTATTTTCAGTTTTCGTTTCAATTGCTTTATTATTTCTACTCCATTCACTCCAGGAACCAACATAAAGTTTCGGAATTTCCAATTCAGCATAGGCGATTGCTAAAAGTGAATGACAAGCCGTAACGCCCGAACCACAATGAACAATTATATTTTTCGCTTCAACGTTTCCAAATAGCTGTTCATATTTTTGTTTTAGAAAGTTCGGAGATAAAAACAACCCGTTTTCGTCTAAATTTTCCGTGAAAGGAACATTTATAGCTCCTGGAATATGTCCTGCAATTAAGTCGATAGGTTCAGTTTCGCCATTATAACGAGCTACATCACGAACATCTATTACAATATGATTTTCGGTTTCTGAAACTTTTTCAACTTCTTCAATTTCGGCAATTTGTAATTTCCAATTATCAACTTTATATAATTCAGTTTTGTTAATAATTTCTGTTTTTGAACTTAATGGAAAGTTATTCTTTTCGGCTTCTTGAATTCCACCATTAAGAACTTGGACTTTTTCGTGACCAATAGACTTCAACATCCACCACAATCTTGCCGATGCATTTGAACCATTTTTGTCGTCATAAATTATTATATGACTTTTTGGAGAAATTCCAAGATTTGATAATGTTTTTGCGAAATTTTCAATTTTTGGTAATGGATGCCTTCCACCAATGGACAAATCATCTTTAATTTCAGCAAGTTGCGTGTTTAAATCTATAAATAGTGCTCCTTCTAAATGTTTTGCTTCATAATTTGATTTTGCATTTTTTCCATTACTAACATCTGCAATAATTAAATTTTCAGATTTATATAATTTCAGCAATTCTTGAGCCTGAATAATTGGAGAAATATTGATGTTCATTTTTAATTTTCATTTTGGTTCGTGTAAAATGCCGTCCACCTAACTCCTTTAGTTTGCTAAGTTGTGAAAAGGATTGTTTTCGACTAAACGAAAATAGGAATTAATAACGGTAATTCCACAAAATTTTCGAATGGATTGAGACGAGTGTCTACGTTAATTTTTATTTATTCCTTTTTTAATTTGAATGAAAACTAAATAGAACAAACCCTATAGTGTTCACATTTGTTTAAATTCAGCTTGTTAAGATTAAATTCTAAATCAATTCAACTCTATTGTATCAATCAATAATTTAAACTTTTCTGGTTTTTTATTCCCAATTAAAAAAACGAGTTCTTCAATATAATCTTGTGAAAAATTGGGTAAATCCAGTTTTCTTCCCCTAAATGAAGGATACATATCCTTCAGTTTAATTTCGATTTCTTGCCATTCACCCGAACTTGCGAAAGGAACGATGTAGGAATAAGAATTGCTAGAATCATCTTTTACTCTTAATTGAAAATTTTTACCATCTCCTTTTAGTTTAATGATTATGCTACTGTCTTTATTTACTTTTAATTTCTTGAATCGGTAGTGTACAGAAGAGAATCCACCATTATTTTCCAAAGAGATTTGGCCTTCAAATAATCCAAAACCATCAGGACTTAGTTTAAAGCTACTTAATGAATTTCCTCCCATGACAATATCGTCAACAATTTTCCAGCCTTGTATATTAGAATCTTTGTTAAAATCGAAAATTAGTTCTTTATTCATTGCGGTTATCAAAATAAGAATACCTATCAGGTACTTCATAATCTATGTTTATAATTATTTAAAACGTTCCGGTACTAAAGCGGGTTGGGGGCTAATTTAAGCCCTTTTTTCGAATTTGCCACCAGAGCGATAGCGAATAGACGAAGTAAATCTTCCGAAATACAAAACCAACCTTAACCCGACTTGTAGCAGGCCATAGGCGGCAGAGACTCCGCAACCCTGGCGCTACGCATCGACCAGAATCGGTTCTGCGGCCAGTACGAAATGCGCTACGAAAAAAAATGGGTAAGCATAAGGAGTAAATTAAAAAGCCCTTTAAACATTTATGTTTAAAGGGCTTTAAGGTTTTAGGTTCCTTTTAAACGTGCTTTCTGCTGAAAAAAACAAACAAAGAGTACTTTCCTGGCAAAGATTCCGTAAAAACAGAAAACTATTTATTTTTTTTCAGTGGATTGAGGTACTGGAACGGTCAGTTTCATTCCGCATTTGGAACATTTATCATTTAAATTTCCATGTATTTCGGGATGCATCGGACAAGAATAAGTATTGGAATTCTCGTGCATCATTTTTGTGTTGTCTTTCATCATTGTAGAGTCATTATTCATCATTGTGGAGTCATTGTGCATCATCGTGGAATCGTTATCCATCATGTGCGAGTTGTTTATTGTTGCTTCTTTATTTTTTTGGTTGCAAGAAACCAATAAGAATAGCACTAGCAGGACAGAAAAGAGTCTATGTTTCATATTTTCAAATTTAGTTTATTACATTTTACAGGCATCTGCACATTTTTTGCAGGCATCCGCACATTTTTTACAACATTCCATATCGTGTTTATTGCATTCCTGGGCACATGCTTCACAACATTTTACACATAAAGCACAAAGTGCATCAGCAAATTTTGAGCCTCTGGCACATAAACGGGCGCAAAGTGCACATATATCGGCACAATCACGGCAAAGTTTAATACATTCCTCGTGCCCCTCCATCGTTAAACAATCGGTGGCACATTTTTCGCATTCTACCATACAGGCAAGACACGCTTCGATACATACGTTAACATTTTTCATTGGATTACTTTATTAATTCCATAAAAATTTATGGTTCAATAAAATTAAGGCAAACTTCCGTTTTGATAGTTACAGTATTGTTTCTTTAATTTGTAAAATTCCCACTAAAATTATATCCCGAAAACGCTAAATAGTCTAAGATATAGGTTTTTAATATGCCCTTTGAAAACCTTTAAATGAATAGAAAATCAGATAAACAAACAGTACAAAGCAAATGATATTCAAGAAAGGATTCCCTAGTTTCAAAAGGGTTCCCAAAGACAGGAGCACACTATTTTTAAAATTGTAAACTGCCCGGAATTGTACCCCATTAAAAGGAGAAACTAGGAATAATTTGGATAGGAGTAAAGTAAAAAACCTCTAAATCATGCGATTAAAGGGTTTTATTGGGGTTTGTGAAAAAATCAGCGGAGTTTTTTAAACTCTCGAACTCTTTGATTTTTATCAATCTTTTCAGGACTTCTAGGGTATTAATTTCCACAGCGTAACCAATAAAGTAACTATACGGTTATGTGTTTAAATCGCCAGTATTTAGCGAACTAAATTAAAAATCCTGTTTAACTTTTAAAAACCGAATTTAAAACTCCAGCTAAACGGATTCCAGCTTTGAGGATTTGGTTTTCAATGATGGGTACACTAGCATCTACATATTCGTCATTGATTTTACTTCCACCAGTGCTGTAAATTTGAGGTAAATAGGCTCTAGAATCGGTTGCCCACTGAACTACATTGATATCCTGAAGTGCCCTGATTTCATTTTTGGAATATTTGTTTGCACTAAGGCAGTCCGTAAGACTAATGTTTTTGGATTCAATGATACCGAAATCCCATAAGGCGTGTAGGTTGGTGCCTTTAAAATTGTAGTTGATTTGAATGGTATTACCCCCTTTGTCATCTCCATAACCTACGTGCAAGGGTTGGTGCATGTCTCCCATTAGATGAAACAAGATTTTGATTTTGGTGTTGATTTCTTCTTTGGACAGGTTCTTTTTGTTTTGCAATGCTTTGATGGTGATATCCAATTGGTAAATGATATTGGCACCCTCTTTTTCTTCAACAGTAACTCCATTGTCAAAATTGACATAATGATAAGCTCCCATATAATCATAGGAATGATCTTTTTTTATATCGTCCATCCAGTTCGCAGCATCTTCAATGGTCATTCCGTCGAGGTATTTCAGGACTTCTTTTTTGGTATTTTTATCCATATAATTAAACGCTACTTCGGCCACTAATGCGTGTCCTTGTTTGCCCCAGGCAAATGTTTTGGAAGGCAAAATTAGTAGGCTCAGTAAAAAGGCCAAAGTAATTAAGGCTTTGTTCATTGGGTTAATTTTTTGGCAAATATAGGTGGGGTAGTAGCTTTGGAGCGTTAATTAAATATTAATTATTTTGGGAAATTAAATAGCAAGTTTTTCTGGCGTCATTTTCCACTGGCGGTCAAGGGGATAAACCGTGTTGTAAACGCTTCGAATTGAATTCTAATTCAGTATAAGTTCGTCAAAGACGATCACCATAGGGGGGCACATTACTATCATTGCCGAAATATTTTTATGGACAAACTCGTAATAATTTTTGAATTATAATAGATTATTTTTTTTTGCCAGTAAATAAATAATTTTAGCAAATTCGTCATCATTTAGACGATCTCCATCAATTACTCCTATTTGATCAGAGGAATTTATTTCTCTTCCTTTGTAAATATTTTTTTTTGATACCGTTAATATTTGTTCTGATGAAGTTGCATGTTGCCCTTTGAAAATTTTTGTGTTATCTACAATGAGAATGCCTTCAGGATATATATTTTTTAATTCATCTGAAGAAATTGAATATTTTCCATTGTATATTTTTCCTTTTTCTACTAAAAAGATTTGGTCTGTAGAAATGGATTCCTTTCCTGAATAAATTTTTGTTGCCACTTTATAAGTTTTTTTAATAAGTTTTCAATTATTTTAACCCGTTGGGTGTAATTAAATTATTTGATTTTTGATATTGTTTATTGGTCTGTCAAAGATAAATTTATTGACATATTGAACTAAAGTTAATGCC
>NZ_JAYWCK010000051.1:0-7470 GCF_043780635.1 Flavobacterium sp. | reverse complement strand
AACTTAAAAATACAAAATAAGGAGCAGAAAAACTAGTTTTCTACTCCTTATTTATTAATCAATTAAGTACTAAAATGACTTTTTCAGTGCCCTCGATTTCTTTAGAGGTTTTTGGTGCTACAGAGATGATTAAGGTTATCAAACCTTAAATCATACTTCTCGAAATACTGCATCATTGATTTAAGGAAAATGTTCCACGTAATTCACAAAATCGAATTACTTACCTGAAATTCCTTCAATTTCAGGTAGTTTATAAAAACTCCCTGAAACTCCCTGAAATTACCTGAAACTACCTAAAATTACCAGAAGTTATCAGAAGCTTTCGAAAACGGACTGAAACTACTGAAAATTCTACTTGAACTTCTTGAAATTGCCAGAAATCCACTGGAATTGCTAGGAATCCTAGTAGGCATAAAGTTAAAAATTCAACATTTACAATAAAATTAATTACCTCTTGTAATAAATTATTGTAATGATGATTGCCGAAACTGTATATAACGTTGCTATCTGTCTTCCTGAAAAGGAACTAGAAAAGTTATATGCTTTATTAGGTAACCTAAATCAATCACATTCAAAAAATAGAAACCCTAAAAGACCAGTCTTGATTTCAAAACAAGAATCAATGGAATATATTTTTAGAACCGTCTTTTGTAAATCTAGAAAACTTTAGTATCCTTAAATTTATCAATGCTAAATTTATCTATTTTTGCCAAAGATTGATCTAAATTATTAACCAATATTGCATACTAAAACGCATACGGTTTTAATGATTATCTTCAAATTGGGCGGCTATAATGGTATATTTTAGGTTGATTTGAATATAAGATTCAGCTCATAACCCGAAGGTCACAGGTTCGAGTCCTGTTCCCGTTACGAAGCAAGCCATTCAGAAATGAATGGCTTTTTTTATTCCAATATTCTTATAAATGTATTTGATCATAAAAAATTTATATCTTTATCAAAAGAGATAGTGATGGAAAATGTATTATATATTTTGGTTATTTCACTCATAGTTTACATAACTATCAGCATTTTGTTGTACTATTTGCAAGAGTCTTTTATATTCAAGCCTGAGAAATTATCGCAGGATTTTCAGTTCAGGTATGAAAACCAGGAATTCGAGGAATACAATGTCGATTTGCCAGACGGAGCAGTAATGAATGGTCTAAGATTCAAATCAATCAATCCAAAAGGAGTGGTTTTGTATCTCAAAGGAAACAGCAAAAGCATCAAAGGTTGGGGGAAATTTGCGGTTGACTTTACTTCTCACAGCTACGATGTCATTATGATTGATTACAGAGGTTTTGGAAAAAGCACAGGAAAACGCTCTCAAGAAGCCATCAAAAAAGATATGCAATTTATCTATGATAAAATCAAGGAGAAGATTGACGAAAAATACATTATCATTTACGGAAGGTCATTGGGAAGCGGTTTTGCAACCAAATTAGCCTCAATCAACAATCCAAAAATGCTGATTTTAGACGCGCCTTATTATAGTATGCGGCATATTACAAATAGGTATTTACCATTCATGCCGCTTTCCATAATATTACGGTATCCAATTCCAACTTACAAATGGATTAAATACGTGAAATGCCCCATACACATTATTCACGGAACAAAAGACACCTTAATCCCATTTAAAACCGCCATAAAACTTTCCCGAAATAACTGCGGAAACTCCAGATTGTATCCCATTATTGAAGGCGGACACAAGAACTTGAATAACTTTGAATCCTATCATACAATTTTGGCGGAAATATTAATTAACCGAAAAACCGAGGTAGATTTAACCAAAACGAGCATCAATGTCCAACATTCCAAAAATAAAAAAGAATAATAAGGTTGTAAAGTTCCTTTGCACATTGCTTTTCATCTACTCATTAATATGCTGCACCATGTATTTTTTACAAAAAAAAATCATATTTCAACCCACTGTTCTGTCACAGGATTTCAAATTTGAATTAGAAACTCCTTTCGAAGAAGTTTTCTTGGAAACTCCCAATAATGGAAGAATTCATTCTATTTGGTTTAAAAATAAAAACCCGAAAGGTGTCATCGTTTATTATCATGGAAACAGGGCCGGACTCGAAAGATGGAGTAAAATAACAGAATATTTTGTCAAAAAGAACTACGATGTTTTTGTGATGGATTACCGAGGTTACGGCAAAAGTACGGGCGAACTAACAGAACAAATTTTGTATCAAGATGCCCAAATGGTCTACGATTTTGTTAAAAAAAATTACAAAGAACAAGATATTATCATTTATGGTCGCTCGTTGGGAAGCGGAATCGCTACAAAAATAGCTTCTGAAAATCACCCCAGAAAAGTAATTTTAGAAACACCTTATTTCAGCATTATTGATGTAGCTAATTCCTGGCTGCCTATTTTGCCCGAATTTATATTTAATTATAAAATGAAATCAGGCTATTATGTAAAGAAGATCAACTGCGAACTAACCATTTTTCACGGAACCCAAGACAGAGTCGTTCCTTTGTCTTCGGCCAAAAAACTTTTCAAGGCAGCAAATTTCCCTAAAGAATTAATCATCATCGAAACTGCGAATCACGGAAACATCAGCACTTTTGACGTATATCATAAAAAAATTGATGAATTATTGCAATGATTTTTAGAATTATTCTAATAGATGACCCTCTGTATTACTTACCTTTGCGCAAAATTCAATCAAGCTTTGATTGAAAAAAATAAAAGATATGGCACATAAAGCAGGTTTTGTAAATATAATAGGGAATCCAAATGTTGGAAAATCAACCCTAATGAACGCGTTCGTTGGCGAAAGATTATCCATCATAACATCAAAAGCACAAACCACCCGTCACCGAATTTTGGGGATTGTAAATGGTGAAGATTTTCAATTAATCTTGTCTGATACCCCTGGAATCATCAAACCAGCTTATGAAATGCAGGAATCGATGATGAATTTCGTGAAATCGGCGTTTGAAGATGCCGATATCTTGATTTATATGGTCGAAATTGGCGAACAAGAACTAAAAGACGAAGCTTTTTTCAATAAAATCATCCATTCTACAATTCCTGTTTTGTTATTGTTGAACAAAATTGACAACTCCAATCAAGAACAATTAGAAACTCAAGTTGCGTTCTGGACGGAGAAAGTTCCAAATGCTGAAATTTATCCAATATCAGCTTTGCAGAATTTTAATGTTCCTGAAGTTTTCCAAAGAATAATCGAATTGTTGCCGGAATCGCCTGCTTATTATCCAAAAGACCAATTGACGGACAAACCGGAACGTTTCTTTGTAAACGAAACCATTCGCGAGAAAATCTTGTTAAATTACAGCAAAGAAATTCCGTATGCGGTCGAAATCGTGACCGAAGAATTCTTCGAAGACGAAAACATTATCCGAATTCGTTCCCTGATTATGGTGGAACGCGAAACCCAAAAAGGAATTATCATTGGTCACAAAGGTGCTGCCTTAAAACAAGTGGGAATGGAAGCACGTGCCGATTTAGAGAAATTTTTCGGAAAACAAATTCATATCGAATTGTATGTAAAAGTTAACAAAAATTGGAGAAGCAACGCAAATATGTTGAAGAGGTTTGGGTATAATCAATAAGGGTTCAGTTAGAAAGTCTCTCTATTTCAAAAGAGATTCCTTTTTTAATTCTATTGACAATTCTTTAGAATCACTTACTACTTTCGAAATCTTACCTTGCTTATTGATTATTATGTGAGTAGGGTAGGTGCTTATATTTAAAGTTTCTGTTATATATGATTTTTGATTTGGAACTACTGCATAATTAAAGGTTTTTTTGGTCAAAAATTTTTCTAATTCTTGATTTGTGTCTGTGGCCAAACTGACAAAAACAATGTCTTTTCGATTTTCGTATTTTTTTACTAATTTATTAAGTTCTGGCATCTCCTGAACGCATCTTTGGCAATGTATGAACCAGCATTTCAAAACTATTATTTTGCCTTTTGTTGTTTCCTTATCGTAGATTATACCATTCAAATCTTTAAAATTTAATTCAGGAAACTGAGTTCCTTCCTTTTTAAAGTTTTCATACGAATATAAGCTTTCACTCATAATGGTTGACTTAATTGTAGTGTCGCAAATAGCCTCTAATCTATAAAGTTTATAATAAGACAATGTGTCTTTTGGGCTTAATCTGATGGGAATAAAATCTCCAGAAGTAAGAAGTTCTAAGAAATATTCCTTACTAATAATATTTGAATTTTCGTCAAGTGAGATAAAGTCAGAGGATAAAATGATGTTTTTAGAATAGTAATTCCACCAACTCATATAGTCTTTTTGAATTATATAAAAATCAACTTCTGGATTTCCATAATCAGAATTTTTATGGCAAGATGACAATACTAAAACTGTAAATATTAATATAGATAAATGTGATGGTTTCATAATAAATGCAATAAATTAATCTACGATTCCAAAATCTCCAAAAACTTCCCTTCCAATTCATTCATTTGATCATTGCCTTTAAACCGGATTTGTTTGGCTATGAAATAAAGCAAAAACCAAACGATGACCATCAATAACATTACAATTAAATCCATGGTGGTTGGTTGTTTCAAGACATAATTGGAGTAGGCGATAGCGCTAAAAATCACAAAAATTCCTGCCACCATAAAATGCAGAAACATAAAAAGTGTCCATAAAGTAGGTTCTGGGCCAAATAATCCACGGATGTGTGTTTCGTTATTGTCTTTTGGTTCTAATTCCAAATGCAAATGTGGCGACCAATATTCGCGTTTTGCATCGGGCATATTCATCCAAATATGATTGTGTTTGATCTTTAGATGACAATCTTCAGTACAATTTACTTTATAATTTTCGAATTTTTGACGAATTGTGTCTATGTTTTCTGTCACGTCTTTATAAAAACGTAGGCGAAGTCGTATTTCATTATTGGCATCCATTACAGCAAATTTTAGGTTCGAAATTATTAAAGGTACTGCAAAATAGTAAAAAAATTGATATTATAGTATTTAACACTACCTTTGCAACCCGAAACCGCATAGCGGTTGAACAGACGAAGTAAATATTTGAAATTAGATTATGAATAACATTGTAGCCATTGTAGGAAGACCAAACGTAGGAAAATCGACGCTTTTTAATCGATTGATACAAAGAAGAGAAGCTATTGTAGATTCGGTTTCGGGCGTGACTCGTGACAGAAACTACGGAAAAAGTGAATGGAACGGAAAGGAATTTTCTGTGATTGACACAGGTGGTTATGTTCGTGGATCTGATGATGTTTTCGAAGGCGAAATCCGTAAACAAGTTGAATTGGCAATCGATGAAGCCGACGTTATTATATTTGTAGTTGATGTTGAAGAAGGCATCACACCAATGGATGATGTAGTTGCCAGACTTTTGCGTAAGGTAAAAAAACCCGTTTTACTTGCTGTAAATAAGGTAGATAATGCGATGCGTGAAAAGGATGCTCTCGAGTTTTACAACCTTGGTTTAGGCGAATTTTACACTTTCGCCAGTATTTCAGGAAGTGGAACAGGAGATCTATTGGATGCAGTAATTGATGCTTTTCCAGTGAAACCAGAACCAGTCCAAGAAGAAGTTGTGTTACCGCGTTTTGCAGTTGTGGGTCGTCCTAATGCTGGAAAATCAAGCTTTATAAATGCCTTGATTGGTAAAGAACGTTTTATGGTTACTGACATTGCGGGAACAACTCGTGATGCAATTGATACAAAATTTGACCGTTTTGGATTCGAATTCAACTTGGTTGATACTGCTGGAATTCGTCGTAAAGCGAAAGTAAAGGAAGACTTGGAGTTTTACTCGGTGATGCGTTCGGTTCGTGCGATTGAACACGCCGATATTTGTATCTTGATTATTGATGCAACCCGTGGTTTTGAAGGTCAGGACCAAAGTATTTTTTGGTTGGCCGAAAAAAACCGAAAAGGAGTTGTGATTTTGGTAAACAAATGGGATTTGGTCGAAAAAGACACGATGTCAACCCGTGATTACGAAGCAAAAATCAGGGAAGAATTAATGCCATTTACAGATGTGCCCATTCTTTTTGTTTCGGCATTGACAAAACAACGTTTGTTGAAAGCATTAGAAGCAACAGTTCAGGTTTTTGAAAATAGAAAACAACGTATTGCAACTTCAAAATTCAATGAATTTATGTTGAAAGTAATCGAAGCTTATCCGCCACCAGCTACAAAAGGGAAATATGTGAAAATTAAATATTGTATGCAGTTGCCAACATTGACACCACAGTTTGTATTTTTTGCTAATATGCCACAATATGTTAAAGAACCATACAAACGTTACCTTGAAAATAAAATTCGTGAAAACTGGGATTTTTCTGGTGTTCCAATTGATATTTATATTAGAGAGAAATAGTCTTTTCTTTCTTGATTCTAACATAAAGTTTATGGAGTTTGCAAAAGCTCGATAAACTTTTTTATTTTTATAAAAAAAATAAGACGCCAATACAATTATCATTGAAACACAGGAATATGATTATGGGCGTTCCAACTTCCGATAAAAAACAAATATTATAAACAGATGAAATCAATAAAAGGCAAAGTAGTATGGATTACGGGAGCTTCAAGCGGAATAGGTGAGGCATTGGCTTATGAATTGGCTCGCAAAAACTGTAAATTGATACTTTCGGCGCGAAATGTTGAAGCTCTAGAATTAGTAAAATCTAAATGTGTAAATGCCGAAGTTATGGTTTTGCCTTTTGACTTGGCTAATTTTGGCAATGCCAAAAACAATGCAGAAAAAGCAATCGCTGCCTTTGGAAAAATCGATATTCTTGTCAACAATGGAGGAGTTAGCCAACGGTCACTTATCGCCGAAACTGATTTTGAAGTGGATAAAAAACTCATCGAAGTCGATTATTTGGGAACGATCGCTTTGACCAAAGCTTTGCTTCCACATTTCATAAAAAATCAAAGCGGACATTTTGTAACCATTACTAGTTTGATGGGAAAATTTGGTTCACCATATCGTTCTGGATATTGTGGTGCAAAACACGCGCTTCACGGCTTTTTTGACGTGTTGAGAATGGAACATTACAAGGACTTTCTTGATGTAACCCTTATTTGTCCGGGATTTATCCAAACTAATGTAGCAAAAAACGCTTTAATTGGAAACGGTTCAAGCCAAAATCAAGAAGATGAAGCCACGAAAAACGGAATGCCCGTTGCCGTTTTTGCTAAGAAATTTGTAAAAGCGGTGGAGTCTAATAAATTTGAAGTCTATATTGGTGGTAAAGAAGTTTTAGGCGTTTATCTGAAACGATTCTTTCCTAAGTTCTTGCATTATTTTGTTTTGAAAAGCAAAGTGAGGTAAGGTTTTCTAAATACTAATTTAAATAAATAAAAAGAGTTCCAATTTTTTGAGGGCACTGAAAAAGTCATTTTAGTACTTAATTGATTAATAAATAAGGAGTAGAAAACTAGTTTTTCTGCTCCTTATTTTGTATTTTTAAGTTTA
>NZ_JAYWCK010000050.1:0-7259 GCF_043780635.1 Flavobacterium sp. | reverse complement strand
GCAAACACAAGCGAAAGTTCATTATCCTAATCAAGTTGATGCTTTAATCAAAACTCTTTTGGAAAGCGAAAATTATAAAGCCGTTCAGAAAACTGTGGTAACGAAAACGCCTTTGATAGATTGGATTTGGTTGCTGGTTTTAATCGCAATTTCACTTTCAGCGGAATGGTTTATCAGGAAATATAATGGAATGTTGTAAAGCCTTCGTTTGAAACAAAAAACCGTTTACTTGAATAATTAAAATGAAATAATGAGTAATACCTCTTTCCCTATTTTTCAAAAAAATAGCACTTTGCAAAAAATTGTATTTCTGTTGTTATTACTTGTTTGCACATTCAATTATATTTCGCCACCTATAGCTTTGTTATTGGGATTAGTAGTTGCTAATCTTTCAGGACATCCTTTTTTGCCGTTTAATCATATTGCAATTCGTTATTTACTTCAAATATCGGTGGTTGGTTTAGGTTTTGGAATGAATGTCAACAATGCTTTGGCTATTGGTTCGAACAGTTTTTTCTTCACAATTGCTTCCATTGTGATGACTATAGTTTTGGGATTTTTACTGGGCAAGTGGTTGGCAATAGAAAGGAAAACTTCTCACCTTATTGCCTGTGGTACTGCAATCTGTGGGGGTAGTGCCATTGCTGCTATTGCACCTATAATCAAATCTGACGAAAAGCAAACTTCGGTGGCTTTAGGTGTAATTTTTATATTAAACTCAATAGCATTATTTTTATTTCCAGCAATTGGTCACTGGCTAAACTTAACTCAACAAGAGTTTGGTTTATGGTGTGCTATCGCTATACACGATACTAGTTCGGTAGTTGGCGCCGCTAATAAATATGGGCCCGAAGCCTTGCAGATCGCCACTACTGTAAAATTAGCAAGAGCTTTATGGATTATACCAGTAGCTTTGATAACCACCTTTGTATTTAAAACCAAATCGAGTAAAATCAAAATTCCTTATTTTATTGGATTATTTGTTTTAGCTATGCTTTTGAATACTTATATTCCACAAGTCTCCATTTTTTCTTCAAACATTGTATTTATTGCCAAAGTAGGACTTACAATTACTTTATTTTTAATTGGTTCCGGACTTAACTTCAATACTTTACGCTCAGTTGGGCTCAAGCCTTTGTTTCAGGGAGTTTTGCTTTGGATGTTTATTGCAATTGTGTCTCTAACAGCCATTATTTATTTTAATTAATTGTTAAAAATTATAATGTTAAAATCAGGTAGGGTTATTCTTGATATAGTTGTTTCTTAACAAGCAAAAATTATTCAAATTAAGAATAATTTATCCAAAGATTTTTATGTAAAAAGTGATAGTTATTTATTGTCAATAATCATCAATAATCATCAATAATCATCAATAATTTAATTTCTAATGACTGAAATATTCTAACTAAAAAGGTCAAATTTCAATTTCAATTATTGAAAATAATGGTATAATTGAATGTTCCATTTCTGATTTTGGCATTGGGATTTCATCAGAAGATTTACAAAAAATATTTGACCAGTTTTATCGTTCAAAATCTATTGAATATTCTGAAATTAAAGGAACAGGACTTGGTTTATCGATTGTAAAAAAATTATGTGAAATACTTTCTATCGAAACAAAGATTACAAGTCAGGAAAACATTGGAACTACAGTAAATTTAATTTTAAGTAAATAACTCTTAAGCAACTTTTAAGTCCCAAAAAGAAATTAAATCTTAACTTTGTTAAAAAAAAAGTTTATGGATTTAAACAAATTAAAAGGGCAACTACAAACCGAGGTCGATACTGCATTTTTGTATTATAGCATAGCAACCATTCAATCTGATGAAAATCTAAGCCGTGTTTTGCAAAGTTTAGCCCAAATCGAAAAAGGCCACGCTAAACATATGCTTGATAAAGTCAGGGAATTTGAACCTAATCACGAAATGCCTCCGCCATCTACAAGAGCTAAATTTCAATTGAAACTAGGAAAACTTTTTGGATACAATTCCATCATTAGTAGTTTGTCAAATATTGAAAAGCAATTTGCTGTAAATTCCATAAAAAACAAAATCGAAAAAGGGGAGAAGCCCAATGGTTTCGAACACAATCACCTTAATATTATTGAGGCTGTAAACAATAATGCTGCTCTGAATGTTTCAGGCGGATTATTGTCAAAATTTGAAAGTCGTCACAAATCCGTTGGAGGAAATGCTTTGCGTGCAGCCGTTTTGGGTTCAAATGACGGATTAGTTTCTAATATGAGCTTAGTAATGGGAGTTGCCGGAGCGGCAGTATCTAATAACACTATTTTATTGACAGGAATTGCTGGTCTTATGGCTGGTGCTATTTCAATGGCATTGGGCGAATGGCTATCGGTACAAAGTTCCAGAGAATTAAATCAACGCCAAATTGATTTAGAAACGGAAGAACTTGAAGCTTCACCAGAAGAGGAAAAAAAGGAATTGGTATTACTTTATCAAGCCAAAGGAATGAATGCAGTAGAGGCTCAAAAACTTGCAGATAAAGCTTTCGAGAATCCTCAAACTGCAATAGATGCAATCATTACCGAAGAATTAGGAATTGACAAGGAAGAATTGGGTGGTTCTGCCTGGGAAGCTGCGATTGCTTCTTTTATTCTTTTTGCTATTGGAGCAATTATTCCGTTATATCCTTTTATGATTTTAGATGGTAAAAATGCCATTTTATTGAGTATTGGGAGCAGTGTTGTTGGCCTTTTTGGTATTGGTGCAGCCATAACTTTATTGACTGGTAAAAGCATTATGTTCTCCGGAATGAGACAAGTTGCTTTTGGATTAGCCGCAGCAGCGGTGACTTATGGAATAGGTACATTAATAGGTGTTTCTTTGGCAGGATAATATCAGCAACTAATCGATTAGTATTGGTTTAGCAACTTTAAACAAAAAAAACTTTAAACAATATAATTATGAACGACGCACATTTACACTTGGTGGTAAACCATTTTCCAATTATTGGGGCAATTCTTGGATTAGGTATTCTAATTACAGGAATTATATTAAAAAACGATTCGGTAAAAAATACTGCTTATGTTTTATTTATTGTGGCTGCCATTTTTGCTGCTTTCAGTATGGGAACAGGAGAAGGAGCTGAAGAAATGGTAGAAAATATGCCTTCTGTGGGCAAACAAATAATCCACGAACATGAAGAAATGGCCGAAAAACTAGCAATTATTTTATATTTTTTAGCAGTAATTTCTCTTGTAGGTATTTATACTAATTTAAAAAATAAAGCAAAAGCCAACTTAGTTTCTTATTTGGCAGTTACTATAGGAGCTGTTGCAGTATTTCTTGCACAACAAACAGGAACTACCGGTGGAGAAGTTCGTCACACAGAAATCAGACCTAATGCAGTTCAAGCTGCAGAGACAGAACAAAATGCATTTGGAGGAAAACAAGAAGAAAGCGAAGATAAAGATTAATTGCATTTTATTTTTTAACATTTTTAACAAAAAAAGAGGATGGTATTTTAATCATCCTCTCTTTTTTTTAAATAAAATTACTTCATCGCTAACTCGTGAATAGCAATATAAGCAGTTGTGCAATAAATATTCTAAAGATGGTTACCATTGGATAAACAGTTGCATAAGATTGTATTGGAATGTCTGAATCAAGGTATTTTGTACTGAAAGCCAAAGCGGCTGGATCAGTATAAGAACCACTCATAATGCCTACTAGTTGGAAAAAATTAAGCTTAAATACTAATCTTCCAATTAAAACGAGTAAAGTTAAAGGTATAAAAGTGATAAAGCAGCCATAATAAATCCAAAGCCAACCATTGAACTTGATGAAATTATCATAAAATGCTTCACCAGCGTGAATTCCTACAGCTGCAAAAAACAAACAAATCCCCAAGTCTTTCATAAAATGAACCGCGCCATTGTTGATATAAGAATGAATAATACCTATGCCACCATATCTACTGATAAATAATGCGGTTAAAAGTGGTCCAGCAGCGAATCCCAGTTTTAATGGCACGGGCAATGATGGAATAAAAATAGGTATAGATCCTACGATAATACCAATAATCAATCCTCCAAATAGAGAAAGAAAATCAGGTTCTAACAATCTTTTTTCAGAATTACCAATGAATTTTTCAACTTCTAAAATAGCATCTTTATTACCTACAAGTCTTAATTTATCACCATAATTCAATGTCAGGGTTGGTTGTGCCAATAATTCCATTCCGGATCGAAAAACCCGGGTAACTTTAAGATTAAACTTGTTGTATAAATCCAATTCGGCCAATGTTTTATGAGTGGCAGCCTTTTCAGTCACAAATATGTTTTTTGTAATTACATCATGCTCAGATTCTATAAACAAATCGGTTGAGACTTTACCAACTTGTTTTATAAATTGCTCCACATTTTTAGGAGCCCCAACCACCATAATCACGTCTCTTTTGTTAATTTTTGTATCTAAGGAAGACGAATAAACCACTTGTGATCCACTATTTTTTAAACGTGAAATAATGATGTCATGTACATCCAATTCTTTAAGAATTTCATAAATACTTTTACCAAAAAATTGCTCATTAGTAAATCTACATTTTTCATGAATAATGATTTCACTACCATCTGTGGATGCGTTACAAGTAAATTTTTCTTTGGCAAAATTGATTTTCAATGCTATTTTAGACAAAATAATAGCTGTTATAATCCCAAATACGCCTAACGGATAGGTGATGGCGTAGGCGATTGTTGGATCGCTAAATACTTTTGAAGGAAATTTATTTTGAATTTCTTGCAATGTAGATTTTGCAGCTCCTAATCCTGGAGTATTAGTAACGGAACCAGACATTAATCCCACTGCATTTTCAATATCCATTTTGGTAATTATATGGATGAAATAAGTAATCAATCCACCTAGAAGTACTGTTCCAACGGCTAGAAGATTAAATAATAATCCGTCTTTTTTGAAAGAGGAAAAGAAAGAGGGTCCAACTTGAATCCCAATTCCATATACAAATAGTATTAAACCAAAATCCCGAACAAAAACTAGAATACTCTCATCCATTCGGTATCCAAAATGTCCTAAAAACAGCCCCACAAACATTACCGCAGCAACACCTAGAGAAACACTACCTATTCGAATTCTTCCAACAAAGAAACCAACGCTTATGGCAATTAATAATACAATTAATGACTGTGTGATATCCGGGTTTTCAACCGGAGAAAACAATGTGTTAAACCATTCAAACATTTTATTAAAATTTAATAGTTAAGAGTATAAATAAAAATAAAAAAATTCACATTTTAGGCATTTCTTTTAAATAACTTTTTAATCAATACATTCAAATCTTTTCCTTTTACAGTATAGGATTTGAAGACAATAATCGGAAATGCAACTCCAAAAGCGAGTGCAAAAAGAATGAAAACAGTAGTGATTCCATATGAAAAAGTTTGAATTACTTCTTCAACAGATGGTTTCTGACCTTTATTGCCACTAATCCAATCAATCATTCCCATCATAAACTCATAACTAATCAAGCCGGGAATCATATTGATTACAGCCGGAATCATAAAAATGATAGGTGGAGTATGCGTTCTGTGAGCAAAATACATTCCTGAAATACCTACAAAACTGGAAGCTATAAAAATGGATAATATAAGATTCATTTCTAATTCCTGAAATAATAGATATTTAATAAGATAACCAACGGAACCCAACAGAAAAACCGTCCATAAGGCTCTTTTTGGAGTGTTGAACATAAGCGCAAATCCTAAAGAAGTTATTCCTCCAAAAATTAGTTTAGAAGTTTCAATCCCCAATCCTTGAGGTTCGAAAGCAACTTTTACCTGTGTCTGTAAATTTGAAAAATCAAATAAATTAAACTCTTTAATAAATTGCATATCAAATATCATTGTCGAGCTAAAGAAACCAAAAGCAATCATTAAAACGAGCATAAAACTATAAATAAAACGAGCAGTACCAGATTCAAAATAACCTTCTAAATAATCTATAAAAGCATTAATCATTACAGCTCCAGGAATAAGATATAATACGGATACAACCAAAGCTTCCTTTATCTGAATATTAAAAACTACACCTATTAAATGTATAAATAAAGTAGAAATGGTAGCGCCAATAAAAAAAGCAAAAATGTGGTTGTGATGTTTAAGCATCAAAGATCTTCTGGCATAGTAACCAAATAAAGTAGAAAAGTAAACGATTAAGGATTGCAGCCAATCTCCATCAAATAACATACAAAGGGCTACGCTTGCAAAAGGTGCAAAAGCATATAGTTGAAGATTCGAATAAACTTTCTTTGCTTTTATTTGTTCTAAAGTAGATTTGATTTCGTAGATTGGAATATTGTTTTCTAAAACATCCCAAGATAAAATACTGATTTCTGAGATAGTTTCAAAGTTTAGTCCTTTTGACTTTACTGTTTTGGCGAGTGTATGTGCTTTAAATTTATTTTGTTTGTAAACAGATATTACAATCCCGGTATATGTCAAAACCAACTCGCAATGATACCCTAAACCTTTAGCAATTCTTTCTAAATTACGAATAATTCTTGCAGTATGAGCACCACTAATAATCATCATTTCGCCAATTTCAGTAAGTAAATTCAGCACTGTTTGCGCTCTTCTTTCTTCAATCATCTTGTAGGGTTTATCTAGCATTATAATGAAAAAACAATATCTTCAGCCATTCAAAAATAATACTAAATGTAGAGATATCTTTCAATGTCAAAATTAGTGATTTATTATCTGTTTAATATGATAATTATCATAAATAATCCTCCGTTAACCCTTGAAAATAAAGAAAACGTTTGCGTTGATTTATTTTTTAAATGATAATTATCAGGTTATTTATAATTGAATTCCTTAATTTTGGAAAATAATAATTATATATTTATTTTCAATGAAAGAAATAATCGAAGCTAAAGGAATCCAAAAAACCAAGGACGATCTAAATTTTGTAATGTCTTGTTACAAAGAAATGCTCATTGATTTATATGAGAATGACATAGCTAATCTTTTACAACAGTCCAGTTATGAAAAAGTGGAGCAAAAGAGTAAAGAAGTTTCAGATGAAAAATTGATTCAAGCCTTGAGTATTTATTTTCAATTAACAAACTTAGTAGAAGAAAATGCCGCAACACAATTTCGCAGAAATTTAGAAAACGAAATAGATATATCTGCCATTCGTGGTTCTTGGGGGGAAACTTTCAAAATCTGGAAAGAACAAGGTGTTAGTGAAGAAGAAATGTTGAACGTATTGTCAACATTAAAT
>NZ_JAYWCK010000049.1:0-3615 GCF_043780635.1 Flavobacterium sp. | reverse complement strand
CACCAGTTTTCCATAATCTGACTTGGCAATTCTACAAAATCCCAATATACAGAAGTTCCGGATAGACTTGGATACGTTGTGTTGGCCAACATTCCGTGCAAAGCGTGACCAAATTCGTGAAACAAGGTTGTTACTTCGTTGAATGTCAGAAGCGACGGTTTCGCTTCCAACTTCTCGGAAGTGACAATAGGTGGTGTGAAATTACAAACATTCGAAATATGTGGTCTTTCGTTGATTCCTTTTTTGATGTATTGTGATTTGAAAGAAGTCATCCAAGCACCGTTTCGCTTGCCTTTTCTTGGGAAAAAATCGGCATAGAATATCGCAACTAATTGGTCGTCTTCGTCTTTTACCTCATAGGCTTTTACGTCTTTGTGGTATTTATCAATCTCGAAAGTCTCTTCGAATGTGATTCCGTATAATTTTTGGGCGACTGTGAAAGCACCATCCAAGACTTTCTCCAATTGGAAATAGGGTTTTAATATTTCATCGTCTAAACTGAATAATTGTTGTTTCAATTTCTCTGAATAATAAGCGCCATCCCATTTTTCGAGTTGTTCGATTCCGTCTAATTCCTTTGCGAATGCCGCTAATTGTGCAAATTCTTTTTCGGCTGCGGGTTTGGCTTTTGCCAATAGATCATTGGAAAACGAAATTACTTTTTCTGGAGTTTCTGCCATTCGTTGTTCGAGAACAAAATGAGAATGCGTTTTGTAACCCAAAAGCTGTGCTCTATCAAAACGTAATTTGGCAATTTTAAGAACGATTTTCTGATTGTCAAATTCATTATTCTGAAAAGCTCTTGCACCAAAGGCAATTGCCATTTTCTTGCGCAATTCGCGATTGTCGGCGTAAGTCACAAAAGGAATGTAACTGGGATGATCCAAGGTAAAAATCCAGCCTTCTTTTTCTTGGCTTTTCGCCAAAGAATGAGCTGCTTCTCGAGTTCCTTCGGGCAAACCGGCCAAATCATTTTCATCTGTAATATGCAATTCGAAAGCGTGGGTTTCTGCCAAAACATTTTCGCCAAACTGTAAACTCAATTTCGATAATTCTTTGTCGATTTCGCGTAATTGATTCTTTTTGTCTTCTGGCAAATTAGCTCCGTTTCTGGAGAAGCTTTTGTATTTTTTGTCTAAAAGTGTCGTTTGTTCCGCGTTGAGGTTCAATTTTTCTCTTTGTTCGTATATCGTTTTTACTCTGGCGAACAACTCCGGATTTAATCGAACATCATTTCCAAAGTCCGATAATAAAGGAGAAACTTCCTGTGCGATTTTCTGCATTTCGTCACTAGTTTCTGCCGAATTCAGGTTGAAAAATATGCTTGAAATTCGGTCTAAAATATCGCCGCTAAAAGCCAAGGCTTCAATCGTATTTTCGAAAGTAGGCTGAACAGGGTTGTTTACAATTCCGTCAATTTCGGCTTTTGCCAATTCGATTCCTTTTTTAAAAGCAGGAAGAAAGTCTTCATTTTTTATCTTAGAAAAAGGAGCAGTATTGTATTTTGTATTGAAATGGTGTGTTAAGATGCTCATTGTTTTGTTTTTTAGTTCTGATAACAGTGAAAATCCCACGCTTTTTTGCGTGGATTGAAACGAATTGGTTCGCCAGTTCGGCTTTCAGCCTCGGGTGCGGGAAATCGCAGATTCAGCGCGGCTAAATAGCTCCTGAAAAAAAATCAGGTTATTTTGAATTATTTTTTTAAATTTTCTGAAGCGACATTTACAGCCTCTTTTAATCCTGTTTTGTAAAATATGATTTTATCCAAAACAATTTTGTTGTGGCTTCCAATGATTTGAGCAGCAAGAATTCCAGCATTTTTTGCACCGTTTAACGCAACTGTCGCCACGGGAACACCGCCCGGCATTTGTAATATAGACAAAACGCTATCCCAGCCATCAATAGAATTACTGGATTTAACAGGAACGCCAATTACTGGAAGTGGTGTCATTGAAGCGACCATTCCTGGCAAATGTGCCGCACCGCCAGCGCCGGCAATAATTACCGAAATGCCACGAGTGTGTGCGTTTTTGCTGAAATCAAACAATTTTTCAGGTGTTCTGTGTGCCGAAACAATGTCGACTTCTATTTCTATGTCAAAACCTTTAAGGATGTCAATGGCTTCTTGCATTACGGGCATATCGGATATACTTCCCATTATTACGGCTACTTTCATATTTTTTTGTTTAAGGTTTAAGGTTGCAAAATTGCGCCTGAAAACCGATTATTGACCACTGATTACTCTTATCGTGTTTTTTACATCTTCGGCAATTTTTCTTGCTTTGTTGATGTCTTCATTCACTATTGTGACGTGTCCCATTTTTCGGAAAGGACGTGTTTGTTTTTTTCCGTAGATATGAGGCGTGACACCATCCCAACCTAATATCTTTTCGATATTTTCATAGACAACATCTCCTGAAAAACCATCTTCACCAACCAAATTTACCATAATTCCGGCAACTTTACTATCGGTATTTCCAAGAGGCAAATTAAGAATAGCACGCAAATGGTTTTCGAACTGCGAAGTATAACTGGCTTCTATGCTATAGTGTCCAGAATTGTGTGGGCGAGGAGCGACTTCGTTTACCAAAATTTCATCGTCGTAAGTTTGGAACATTTCAACGGCCAAAAGACCAACGTGGTTGAATTTTTCAGAAACATCAAGGGCAATTGCTCGTGCTTTCAAAGCAACTTTGTCGTCAATTCGAGCTGGACAAATTACGTATTCTACTTGGTTTGCTTCGGGATGGAATTCCATTTCAACAACCGGATAGGTTCTAATTTCGCCAGAAGGACTTCGGCAAACGATAACGGCTAATTCGTTTTTGAATTCAACCATTTTTTCGGCAATGCATTCTACGTTGGGCAAATTCTCAACATCTTCAAGGCTTCGAATGATTTTTACCCCATTTCCATCATAGCCAAATTCGGTACATTTCCAAACAAAAGGCATTTCTAATTTAGAATCTACTATTTGAACCACTAAGCTTTTTAAATTTTTGAAAGTTTTAGAAGGAGCAGTTGGAATATTATGGTTGATATAAAAGTCTTTCTGGATTCCTTTGTTTTGGATCAATTTCAAGGTTTTTGGCGAAGGATAGACCTTTTTCCCTTCATTTTCCAATTTTTCCAAAGCTTCAAGGTTGACCAATTCAATCTCGAAAGTCAAAACATCTACTTGTTTTCCGAAATTATAAACCGTGTCGAAATCCATTAAATCTCCCTGAAAAAATTTGTTGCAGGCGATTTTACAAGGCGCTTCCTCGCTTGGATCAAGAACATAGGTTTGAATATCGAATTTTCGAGTGTCAAATAATAGCATTTTGCCAAGTTGTCCGCCACCGAGAATTCCCAATTTAAAATTGGACGAAAAATAATTCATTTGTTGTAGTTATTTTTTTAACAGTCAAATGCAGTCGCTTCGCTCGTGTCATTGCTTTGTTGTTTGTTGAGAGCAAAGATACTTTATAATGCTTGAATAGGAAAATGCTATTTTATTTTCTTTGAAATTTCCTTTATTTAACCCGTTGGGTGCAATTAAATTATTTGTGTTTTAATATTGTTTATTGGTCTTTCAAAAATAAATTTATTGATGAATTGCACCAAAGTTAATGC
>NZ_JAYWCK010000048.1:0-21323 GCF_043780635.1 Flavobacterium sp. | reverse complement strand
CTTCGTGGTATTAATGTTTCCGGACATAATATGATAAAAATGGAAGCTTTGAAAACGACCCTAGAAGCAATTGGTTTTGAAAATGTGAAAACCTATATACAATCAGGAAATATTTTTTTGGATACGGAGGAAGAAAATTCTGCTGCTGTTGGTTTCAAAATCAAACAGGAAATCTTCAAGGCATTTGGTCACGAAGTTCCTGTAGTTGTTATTGGTAAAGCAGATTTAGAAGCCTGTTTAAAGAACAACCCTTTTTTGAAAGAGGCGACATTGGATATAAAAAAATTATATGTGGCTTTTGTTTCAACGACATTGCGCAGCGACAGCATCAACGATTTGAAAATTAGTCAATTTAAACCTGATGAGGCGAGTATTGATAGTAATCGAATTTATATTAAATATGCCGTTGGCGCTGGAAAAACCAGATTTGATCAGAAATATATTGAAAAGAAACTGAACGTAACAGCAACCATAAGGAATTGGAATACGGTGACGCAATTATTTCAACTGTTTGAAGAAAGATAAAGAATGAAATACCTTTTCCTCTTAATTTCTACCATCACATTTGCCCAGCAGACGAAATCTGTTGATTTTAAATCGGTTTTGGGGCAAATCACCATTAATGCCAAAGAGCAATTGGTTTCCGGTGCCGTAAATTACTTTTTTGATGTTTTAAAACCCATTGATACCATCAAAATTGATGCTCAGAATATGACATTTTTGGATGTAAAAATTAATGATAAGGTTGTTAATTTTATCAACACTGGCAAACAATTGCAATTGATTTTTCCGTTCCAAAAAGGGAAAAATATTCTTAGTTTTGAATATACTGCAAAACCAAAAAAGACGATGTATTTCATTGGTTCCGAATCGACAAATAATTTGCAGATTTGGACACAAGGTCAAGGGAAATATACCAGTAATTGGTTCCCAAGTTTTGACGATGTGAACGAAAAAGTTACTTTTAGGTTAGGCGTTACTTTTGATGCCAATTATCAGGTAATTTCGAACGGGATTTTGGCAGAAAAATACAGAAACAACAGCACTAATTATTGGGAATACAGAATGCAAAAACCAATGAGTTCCTATTTATTAATGCTTGCCATCGGGAAATTTGATAAGAAAATTGAGGTTTCAAAATCTGGAATTCCTTTAGAAATGTTCTATGAGCCAAATACTTTGGATAAATTTGAACCCACTTATCGCTATTCCAAACAAATTTTTGACTTTCTGGAAAAAGAAATAGGAGTGAAGTATTCTTGGAAAATATACAAACAAATTCCTGCTCGGGATTTCTTGTATGCCGGAATGGAAAATACATCTGCAACACTATTTTCAAGTCGGTATGTCGTGGATTCAACAGGTTTTGAAGATCGAAATTACACCAATGTCAATGCACACGAATTGGCGCATCAATGGTTTGGCGATTTGGTTACCGCCGAAAGCAGCAAACACCATTGGCTTCAGGAAGGGTTTGCAACGTATTATGCCTTGTTGGCAGAGAAAGAAATTTATGGTGAAGATTATTTTTATTCCAAATTATATGAATATGCGCAACAACTCAAACAAGCTTCTAAAACAGATTCAATTCTTGTCTTAAATGAGAAAGCGAGTTCATTGAGTTTCTATCAAAAAGGAGCTTGGGCATTGCACGTTTTACGGGAAGGAATTGGTGAAAAATCTTTTAAAAAAGCAGTGCGAAGTTATTTGAAAAAGCATTCATTTCAAAGTGTAAATACTCAGGATTTCTTCGATAAAATCAAGAAGGTTTCTAATTATGATTTGGATAATTTTAGTAAAGTATGGCTTGAATCTTCAAGTTTTAACAGTCAAATTGCCAATGATTTACTTTATAAAAATAAATCTATTCGAGTGTTTTTCGAAATAGATAAATTACGAAATATACCTTTGCCAGAGAAAGAGGAATTCTTTGTAAAAACATTGCAATCGGATGTTTATTTTTCCGCGAAAGAAGCCGTCGTTTACCAATTAATAAATGAAAAATTTGATGATAAAAAAGAATTATTAATTCTAGCTTTGGAAACCAATAATCTGCAAGTTCGACAAGCTGTTGCTTCTATTTTGACAACAATTCCTGAGAAATTTAGAATTCAATACGAAGGTTTATTAGACGATCAATCATATCAAACGCAGGAAATAGCTTTGTATAATCTTTGGAATAATTTCCCTGAACATCGCTTTCAATATTTGGATAAATCAAAGAATTGGATTGGTTTTAATGATTTTAATTTGAGAACTTTGTGGTTGTCGCTGACTTTATCCACCGCTGAATATTCAGCAAACAAAGAAATCTTAATCAATGAATTGATTGAATACTCTTCACCTAATTTTGAAGCCATAACACGCCAAAACGCTTTGGAGAAATTGATTGCTTTTCATAGAATTACTGATACGGTTTTAAAAAATTTGGTTGACGCGACAACTTCTCCTATGTGGCAATTTTCTAAATTTGGAAGAGAAAATATCCGAACTTTGATAAAAAATCAGGAAATGCGAGTTTCATTCAAAAGGATTTTGCCGGATTTGGAAGAAAACGAACAATTTCAATTGAACCGATTGTTGAATGAGAACCAGTAATTCTATGAGAGCATTAGTAATTTCGGGAGGAGGAAGTAAAGGCGCATTTGCTGGCGGTGTAGCTCAATATTTGTTGGAAAACAAAGAATATAAATATGATTTATTTCTTGGAACATCAACCGGAAGTTTGTTGATTCCACACTTGGCTTTAGGGCATATTGCTGAAATTCATAGCATTTATACCAATGTTGATATGGATAAAATATTCGACATTAATCCATTTATAATTAAGAATAAGGACGGAATTGATATTGTAACAATTAACCATTTCAGTGTAATCTGGCAGTTTTTAAGAGGAAAAAGAACTTTTGGAGAAAGTAAAAATCTATTAAAATTGATTAAATCAAATTTTCATATTTCTGAATTTAATGAGTTAAAAACCTCAAACATAGATGTAGTTGTCACTGTTACCAATATTTCAAAAAATGAAGCAGAATATAAATCGATTAAGGACTGTACTTATGCTGAATTTTGCGAATGGACCTGGATTTCAGGAAATTACGTTCCCTTTATGAGTATAGTTTCAAAAAACGGTTGCGAATATGGCGATGGCGGGTTTTCAAGTTTGGTTCCTATTCAAGAAGCGATTAATCGTGGTGCTACAGAAATTGATGTTATTATTTTGGAAACCGAGACTTCAATTTCCAAAACAACTATTGGAAGAAATCCGTTTTCGTTGTTGATTGATTTATTCCGAATAACATTAGACCAAGTCGAAAAACACAATATAGCCATTGGCAAACTAATCGCCAACAACAATAAGGTCAATCTGAACTTATATTATACTCCAACTAAATTGACTAATAATGCACTCATTTTCAATAAAAAGAAAATGAAAAAATGGTGGAAACAAGGTTATGAGTATGCGCAAAACAAGAGTGAAATTATGAGCGATAATAAATTACCATAATTGATTCACTTCATTCTTGATGAAAGCTAATGCAGCGCTACTTGGAGATGGTTTTTCCAATAAATCCCTTAATATCATTTCACGCAATTGATTGGCATCAACTATTTTTTCATTTTTAGTGGACAAAAGAATCATTTGTATCGTAGCATTTTTGGCAGTGGTGATTGTTGACCAACATTCTTCGGAAACATAAATTTGTTGGGCTAAATTGTGTTCGTATTCTTGCTCAATTTGTGCAATCACATAGTTTTGATAATCCTTTTTATCATCTGAAATTGGCGTGATTCTCACCAATAGTTGACTTGGATTGATGCGTTCCAAAAATAAGGTCATACGTTCGTAGGCCTGTAAACGCAAGACTAGAGTATCTGGTTTGGTATCTTTCTGCAACAAATACATTCTCTTTGCATTCTCATTTTTTGTGTATAATTCAAAGAAACTATAGGCTACAAAAGCCATAATAATTGTTGGAACAGTATAACTTATTAATTCTATTATTCGTGTTGAATCCATTGAGATTTAAGATTTTATTTAAAATTTATTAAGCAAAGACAAATTAACGAATAAACAAATAAACTTATAGATTACATTTGGTAAAATTTTATTAAAAATGGAATCCTACATAATAATTATACTTTGCCTTGCTGCTTTTGCTGCCGGATTTATTGATGCTATCGTGGGCGGCGGCGGATTAATTCAAACTCCGGTTGGATTGATTATGTTGCCTAATCTTCCGGTTTCCACAGTTATAGGATCATTGAAAGTACCTGCTTTTAGCGGAACTTCATTTGCCGCTTATCAATACCTTAAAAAAGTAGATATGAACTGGAGGTTACTGGCCATTATGATGGTTCTTGCGTTTCCTTCCGCATTTTTGGGCTCTACTTTGTTGACTTATGTGAGCAATGATTTTATGAAACCGTTGTTGCTGGTTGTTCTTTCGCTTTTGGTAATTTATACATATGCCCAGAAAAATTTTGGTCAACATATCGTGAAATCCCATTCTGCCAGAACCCAAATTTTATATGCTGTTCTCATTAGTTTTGTTGTTGGTTTTTATGACGGATTTATTGGCCCTGGCACAGGAAGTTTTCTGGTTTTGGCTTTTATTGCTTTGATGGGATTTGATTTTTTGCACGCGTCCGCTAATGCCAAAATGGTCAATCTTGCAACTAATTTTGGCTCGATTTGTTTGTTTATGTTGAAAGGAAAAATCATATGGGCTATTGCAATTCCAATGGCTTGTTGTAATGCATTTGGTGGTTGGCTTGGTGCAAAATTAGCCATCAATAAGGGAAATAAATTCATTAGGATATTCTTTTTGGTTGTTGTTATTGGTACCTTGATTAGGTTTGCTTATGACGTATTTTATAAATAGAAAACCACTCTCTTTTTAATTCTTAAATCCTTAATTTTGCATTCAACAGAAAATTTTTATGCGTAAATATATTGACCAACTTAACGAAGCCCAACGTGAACCCGTACTCCAAAAAGACGGGCCAATGATTATTATTGCGGGTGCAGGTTCCGGAAAAACACGCGTATTAACTATTCGAATTGCTTATTTGATGAGTTTAGGAGTGGATGCTTTCAGTATTTTGGCATTGACTTTTACCAATAAAGCTGCGCGCGAAATGAAAAAGCGTATCTCCGATATTGTGGGTTCCAATGAAGCTAAAAATCTTTGGATGGGAACTTTTCACTCGGTTTTCGCAAGAATTCTGCGTTCTGAAGCGGATAAATTAGGTTATCCTTCGAATTTTACGATTTACGATACTCAAGATTCTGTTCGGTTGATTTCGGCTGTGATTAAGGAAATGCAGTTGGACAGAGATGTTTACAAACCGAAACAAGTTTTAAGCCGAATCTCCTCTTATAAAAATAGTCTGATAACCGTAAAAGCGTATTTCAATAATCCTGAATTGCAGGAAGCCGATGCGATGAGCAAAAAACCTCGTTTAGGTGAAATTTATCAAAATTATGTAGACCGATGTTTCAAAGCTGGCGCTATGGATTTTGATGATTTATTATTGAAAACCAATGAATTGCTGACTCGTTTTCCGGAAGTTTTAGCGAAATATCAGAATCGTTTCCGATATATTTTGGTTGATGAGTACCAAGATACGAATCATTCACAGTACCTAATTGTTCGTGCTTTGTCTGATAGATTCCAAAATATATGCGTTGTTGGGGATGATGCGCAAAGTATTTATGCGTTTCGTGGTGCAAATATCAACAACATCCTGAATTTTCAGAAAGATTATGAAGGCGTGAAAACCTTTCGATTGGAACAAAATTACCGTTCAACAAAAAACATTGTGGAAGCCGCGAATTCGATTATCGACAAAAATAAGACCAAACTCGACAAAATTGTTTGGACGGCCAATACAGATGGTGCTAAAATAAAAGTGCATCGCAGTATGACCGATGCCGAAGAAGGGCGTTTTGTGGCCAGCACGATTTTCGAACAAAAGATGCAGCACCAAATGAAAAATGGTCAATTTGCCATTTTATATCGTACCAATGCACAATCCCGTGCAATGGAAGATGCACTTCGAAAACGCGATATTCCGTATCGAATTTATGGAGGTTTATCTTTTTATCAAAGAAAAGAAATCAAGGATGTTTTGTGCTATTTGCGATTGGTTATTAACCCAAAAGATGAAGAAGCTTTGGTTCGAGTCATTAATTATCCACATCGCGGAATTGGGGATACAACGGTTGAAAAACTGACTGTTGCGGCGAGTCATTACAAGCGTTCCATTTTTGAAGTGATGCAAAATATTGATAAAATCGACTTGAAACTCAACTCGGGAACCAAGCAAAAACTGCAGGGTTTTGTGACGATGATTCAGAGTTTCCAAATCATAAACGAAAATCAAGACGCCTTTTATATCACGGATCACGTTGCCAAAAAAACGGGATTGGTTCAAGAATTAAAGAAAGATGCTACTCCGGAAGGAATGGCAAAAATTCAAAATATTGAGGAATTATTAAATGGTATAAAAGATTTTACCGAAGGTCAAAAAGAAATTGATGGCGCTCGCGGTGCTTTATCCGAGTTTATGGAAGATGTGGCTTTGGCAACTGATTTGGACAAAGACACTAGCGAAGAAGATCGTGTGGCTTTGATGACTATCCATTTGGCTAAAGGATTGGAATTCCCTTATGTTTTTGTCGTGGGAATGGAAGAGGATTTGTTCCCAAGTGCGATGAGTATGAGTACCCGAAGCGAATTGGAGGAAGAACGTCGTTTGTTTTATGTGGCATTAACCAGAGCAGAACATCAGGCGTATTTAACTTATGCACAATCACGTTACCGCTGGGGAAAACTGACTGATAGTGAACCTTCGCGTTTTATTGAGGAAATCGATGGACAATATCTAGAATATCTCACTGTCGAAGAAAATAATTATCGTTATAAACCAATGATTGATAGTGATATTTTTGGTGATATTGATAAATCCAAGTTACGTTTGGCAAAACCAGCCAATGGAACTCCACCAAAAAAACAGGGTGAAGAACCAACATCTTTAGTCAGAAAACTAAAACCAGTTTCCAATAATCCATCTTCAGGAGGAGTTAATTTATTTGACAATAAACTGGTAGCCGGAAATATCGTTGTGCACGAGCGTTTTGGTAAAGGTGAAGTGTTAAATCTTGAAGGTTCCGGAGCAGACAAAAAAGCGGAAATTAAATTTGAAGTGGGTGGCATTAAAAAATTGTTGTTGCGTTTTGCGAAATTGGATGTGATTGGGTAAGAAAATGTTTCAGTTTATTGTTTAAAGTTGTACATTAGAAGAACTTTAAGCTTTAAACAATTTAAACTTTAAACTAAAAAATGGCACAATTCATAAAAATATACGAAGATAAACCCAGCGAAGATGCTGTTGCTAAAGTCGTCAAGGTATTGAAAAATGGCGGTTTGGTAATTTATCCAACTGATACCGTTTATGGTTTGGGTTGTGACATCACTAATACCAAAGCTTTGGAGCGTATCGCCAGAATAAAAGGAGTGAAGCTGGAAAAAGCCAATTTTTCCTTTATTTGTTACGATTTAAGCAATCTTTCTGATTATGTAAGGCAAATAGACACGGCTACTTTCAAGATATTAAAAAGAGCTATGCCTGGACCTTATACTTTCATTTTGCCAGGAAACAATAATTTACCTAAAGAATTCAAAAAGAAAACGACCGTCGGGATTCGTATTCCGGATAATTCAATTGCCTTGGAAATCGTTCGTCAATTGGGCAATCCAATAGTTTCCACTTCCATTTATGATGAAGATGAAGTGATAGAATACACCACAGACCCGGAACTAATTTTCGAAAAATGGCAACACCTTGTTGATATGGTTATTGATGGTGGTTACGGTGACAATCAAGCTTCTACTATTATTGATTTATCAGGTGATGAACCAATTGTAGTTAGAGAAGGTAAGGGGAGTTTGGAGATTCTTTAATGTTCAGATTGCTGGTTTCAGATTTCAATATTTAAACTAAAAACGTCCCGATTTCTCGAGACGTTTTTTTTGTTTCTGCAAACTGCTATCTTAAATCTGCTACCTGCTTAATTTTGTTGTTTTTTCATTTCTTTCTCCACCATTTCATAGAATTGGTCGATTTTTGGTAACACAACGATACGAGTTCTTCTGTTTTTTGCTCTGTTTTCCGGAGTGTCATTGGCAACTAGAGGTGTATAAGAACTTCTTCCTGCAGCGATAAGTTGTGCTGGATTAACTCCCAAATCACCAGCTAAAACGCGAATGATAGAAGTAGAACGTTTTACACTTAAATCCCAGTTGTCAAGCAATATTCCGCTTCCATTGTAAGGAACGTTATCAGTATTGCCTTCAACCATACATTCAAAATCTGGTTTGTCATTCACAACTTTAGCCACTTTAGCCAGAACTGATTTTGCTTTGTCGGTTACATCATAACTACCACTTTTAAATAATAATTTATCTGCGATTTGGATAAAAACCACTCCTTTTTCAACATTAATTTCGATGTCCGGGTCAGAAATTCCAACCGAAGCTTTTAAACTTGTTACAACAGCTAAAGTAACACTGTCTTTTTTAGTTAAAGCGTCTTGCATTCTGCTGATTTTCAAATCTTTTTCTTTAATAGACTCTAAAGCTTTTTCTATGTTTTCAGCTCCTTTGGTAGTCAAAACAGTCATGTCTTTTGACTGAGAAATTAAATGTTGGTTTTGATCTTTTAAACCATTAACGGTTGCAGTAAGACCTGCTTTTTCTTCCAAACAAGAATTCAATTTTACAGTACAAGTGTTCAATAAATCTTGAGTTTCCTTGTTTTTAGCTTCTAATGCCGCATATTGTTTCTTAGAAACACAAGAGGTTAAAAGCATAAAGAATGATAGGGCAATTACAATTTTTTTCATAGAAGTTAAAATTTTAATTAAACGTGAATTACAAAGTTAGTTTTACTATTTAGTAGTAACAAATATATTACTAAATACTTTAATTTTCTTAATAAAGTAAAGATAAACGATACTTTTAGTTTTATAGTATTTATTGGATTGAAATTGGTCTCTCTTCTTGTAATGCGTTGAAAAAAGGCTATAAAATGCATAATGTGCTTTTAATATTGCTAATAAATGCTTGAACTTTCCTTGCAAGAGGTATTGTATTCCGGCAATTCCGTCCAAAACAAGACGAATGGAAATCACAGGAAACAATTGATTTTTTGGTAGGTTTTTTACCAGCATCAACAGTGAATTTCTAAAATTCAAAAAGGTTTTCTTCGGGTTTCCTTGTTGCAAAGTAGCTCCGCCAACGTGATATACCACCGATTTCGAATTGTATTTTATTGTATGACCTTTGTTGAATGCGCGCCAACACAAATCAATTTCTTCCTGATGCGCAAAAAAATCACCGTCGAAACCTTTCAGGTCCTTATAAACTGAACTTCGAATAAAAAAACAGGCACCAGAAGCCCAAAAGATCTCGCAATTGTTATCATATTGTCTGTTGTCTTTTTCCAAAGTTTCAAAAATACGTCCACGGCAAAACATATAACCGTACTTATCCATAAAACCACCGGCAGCACCAGCGTATTCAAAGTATTTTTTATTTTTGAAATCTAAAATTTTGGGTTGGATAATGGCAGTTTTTGGTTCGTTTTCGAAAGTTTCGATGATGGGTTTTAACCAATTTTCAGTAACTTCAATATCTGAATTGACTAAAGCAAATATCTCGGAATCAACACTTTTTAAAGCTTCGTTATATCCTTCGGCAAAGCCAAGATTACTTTCGTTCTTGATTATTTGAACCGTTGGAAAAAAAGCTTTGACATAAGAAATAGAATCGTCAGTCGAAGCATTATCAGCAACATAAACAGTAGCTTCTTGGGAATATTGGACAATTGAAGGTAAAAACTGTTCTAACAATTTTTCACCATTCCAATTGAGTATGACAACGGCTATTTTCATTTAGATATTTTTTGTTTTGTAATCTGGTAATTCATTCAAAAACTCATATTTTTCGTTTTCAAAATCCATTTGGCAAAAGTAATGATTATGCCCGTTGGTTACCATCATATATTCCGCTTTCAAAGTCATATTGTAGCGGGCGATTTGGTCAAAAGTAGCTTGAGCTGTTTTAATTTCGGGAGCTTTGCATTCGATTAAAACAAAGATGGAACCATCAGGATTGAAAACAACAACATCATATCTTTTTCGCAACCCATTGACATTGAGTAATTTTTCGACATTTATCAATGATTTGGGGTATTTTTTTTCTTCCAATAAAAACCGAACCACGTGCTGACGAACCCATTCTTCGGGTGTGAGAATGATAAATTTTTTCCTGATTTCATCGAAAATAGACACTTTATTTTCGCTATTTTTGAAGCGGAAGTTATAAACCGGAAAATTTAGTTGCTGCATAAAGCAAAAGTAAGACTTTTAGAGAATAGATAAAAGAGAATATATAAAATGGATGAAGTTTTAAAAATAGTCAAAGACATAAAAGCCGGTAACATTAAACCTATCTATTTTTTGATGGGAGAAGAACCTTATTATATTGACAAACTATCCGATTATATTGAGCAAAACGTATTATCTGAGGATGAAAAAGGCTTTAATCAAACGGTTTTGTATGGACGAGATGTTTCTATAGAAGATATTATTTCGACTGCTAAACGCTATCCGATGATGGCTGAGCGCCAAGTCGTGATTGTAAAAGAAGCTCAGGATTTGTCGCGAACTATTGACCAACTAGAGAATTATATAGAAAACCCATTGTTATCTACGGTTTTGGTTTTTTGTTATAAATATAAAACTTTGGACAAGCGCAAAAAATTACCTAAATTAATTGCAAAATTGGGAGTCCTTTTTGAAAGTAAAAAGTTATACGAAAACCAAATTGGCGAATGGATTAAGCGAGTTTTATCAGGTAAAAATTATTCGATTGAACCTAAAGCTAATGCAATGTTGGTAGAATTTTTGGGAACTGATTTGAGTAAAATCAATAATGAACTCGAAAAATTGCAAATCATTTTGCCAAAAGGAAGCATCATTACACCCAAACATATTGAGGAAAACATTGGCTTCAGCAAAGACTTTAATAATTTTGAATTGTTAAATGCTTTGGGCTCTAAAAACCAATTGAAAGCCTTTCAAATTGTACAGTATTTCTCAGATAATCAAAAAGCAAACCCTTTGGTAGTCACTACAAGCACGGTTTTTGGTTTTTTCATCAAACTATTAAAATACCATGGTTTAAAAGATCGAAACCCGAAAAATGTGGCATCGGTTTTAGCAGTCAATCCTTTTTTCTTAAAGGATTATGATTTGGCGCTCAGAAATTATCCAATGAAAAAGGTAAGTCAGATTGTTTCTTCTTTGCGTGATGTTGATGTAAAAAGCAAAGGAGTTGGCGCTAATGCTTTGCCACAATCGGATTTATTGAGAGAAATGCTATATAAAATATTTAATTAGCAGTGAAAATTTACGATATTTGCAATTCTTAAATATAATACACAATAATTATGGGAACAAATAAAAATAGCATTTTAGGATGGGCAACTTTACTTATGTTAGCAATGGGAATATTACTTATATGTTTAGGCGCTTTTAGATATAGAGATGTCTCAGGTTGGGGATTTGCAGCAGTTGGAGTTGGTTTTTTGGCAAATGCTTGGGTGTTTAGTTCACTTAAAGGAAGACTATAATAATTATTTAAAATTTTAATATAAAAAATGGCTGACGATAAAAAAGTAATTTTCTCAATGCAAAAATTGAGTAAAACCTATACTGGAGCAGATAAACCAGTGCTGAAAAACATCTATTTGAGTTTCTTTTACGGAGCTAAAATTGGTATTTTGGGACTTAATGGTTCCGGAAAATCTTCTCTTCTAAAGATTATTGCAGGAGTTGATAAAAATTACCAAGGAGATGTGGTTTTTCAACCCGGATATACCGTTGGGTATTTGGAGCAAGACCCACAATTGGACGAAACAAAAACAGTTCTCGAAATTGTACAAGAAGGAGTTGCTGAAACAATGGCAGTTCTAAAAGAATATAATGATATAAACGATTTATTTGGTCTTCCGGAAAACTATGAAGATGCTGATAAAATGGACAAGTTAATGGATCGTCAGGCTGCTTTGCAGGATAAAATTGATGCCCTTGGCGCTTGGGAAATCGATACTAAGTTAGAAATTGCTATGGATGCTTTGCGTACTCCAGAAGGTGATACTCCAATCAAGAATTTATCAGGTGGAGAACGTCGTCGTGTGGCTTTATGTCGTTTGTTGTTGCAACAACCTGATGTTTTGCTTTTGGATGAGCCTACGAATCACTTGGATGCAGAAAGTGTACTATGGTTAGAACAACATTTGGCGCAATATGCGGGAACCGTGATAGCCGTAACGCACGACAGGTATTTCTTGGATAATGTTGCCGGTTGGATTTTAGAACTCGATAGAGGAGAAGGAATTCCTTGGAAAGGGAATTATTCTTCTTGGTTGGAACAAAAATCAGGGCGAATGGCTTTGGAAGAAAAAGTAGCTTCAAAACGCAGAAAGACTTTGGAACGCGAGTTGGATTGGGTTCGTCAAGGGTCTAAAGGCCGTCAAACGAAACAAAAAGCCCGTTTGCAGAACTATGATAAACTCTTGAATGAAGACCAAAAACAATTGGATGAAAAATTAGAAATTTATATTCCAAACGGTCCAAGATTAGGAACCAATGTAATTGAAGCCAAAAATGTAGCAAAAGCTTTTGGAGATAAATTATTGTATGATAATTTGAATTTTACTTTGCCACAAGCTGGAATTGTAGGAATTATTGGGCCAAATGGTGCTGGTAAATCGACTATTTTCAAAATGATAATGGGTGAAGAAAAACCAGATGCGGGAGAATTTCTAATTGGAGACACCGTGAAAATTGCTTATGTAGATCAGGCACATTCGAATATTGATGTGAACAAATCTATTTGGGAAAATTTTGCCGATGGTCAGGAATTAATTATGATGGGTGGACGACAGGTGAATTCTCGTGCTTATTTAAGCCGATTTAATTTTGGCGGAAGCGATCAGAACAAGAAAGTATCAATGCTTTCGGGTGGAGAGCGAAACCGTTTGCACCTTGCAATGACTTTGAAAGAGGAAGGAAACGTACTTTTATTGGATGAGCCAACGAATGATTTGGACATCAATACGCTTCGAGCTTTGGAAGAAGGTTTGGAGAATTTTGCAGGTTGCGCCGTTGTAATTTCGCACGACAGATGGTTCCTGGACAGAATTTGTACCCACATTCTAGCATTTGAAGGTAACTCTGAAGTATATTATTTCGAAGGCGGATTTTCTGATTATGAGGAAAATAAGAAGAAACGTTTGGGTGGTGATTTGACTCCAAAACGATTGAAATACAGAAAATTAATTAGAGGTTAGAAATCAAGTTTTCTGAATTTATTATATATAAAAAGAGGATATCCATTTAGATATCCTCTTTTTTTTAATCTTATCAGATTATTATTCATCTTCGTCTTCATCATCTTCGTCTGCAACATCTTTTTCGTCATCTTCGTCGTCTTCATCTTCTGAATCGTCAGAATCATCATCGTCTTTAAAGTCAGGTTTATCTAGACTTTCACCGTCATCAATATCATCATCCTCTTCGTCAAGGTCAAGACCTTCTTCTTCTTCTAATGGTTCAATTTCGGCGGCAATTTCATCGTCTTCATCATAATTTTCTATTCTATCAGCAAGATTAGTGCTGATTTTTACCAAAAAAATGGTGTCTTCAGTTTTAACTTCCACAGCCTCAATTAACTCGTTTTGTGCATTTCTAAAACGGATAATGTTGGAGTCGTCATAGCCATCAGGAAATTTATCTACCAAAAGGTTCAAAATTTCGTGGGTAAGTTTTGCGTAATCAACAATTACTCTTTTCATAAAATCAATCTATAAGTCTAATAAATAAGCGAAAATTAATGGAGCTACTATAGTAGCATCCGACTCTATAATGAATTTTGGAGTTTTTATATCTAATTTCCCCCAAGTAATTTTTTCATTAGGAACAGCTCCGGAATAAGAACCATAACTTGTTGTTGAATCAGAGATCTGACAGAAATAACTCCAAAAAGGAATGTCGTGCATTTCCATATCCTGATATAACATTGGTACCACGCAAATTGGAAAATCCCCTGCAATTCCGCCACCGATTTGGAAAAATCCAACACCTTTAGCGCTGTTTTTTGGATACCAATCGGATAAATAAACCATATATTCAATACCGGATTTCATTGTTGATGCTTTTAAATCACCTTTTATGACATATGATGCGAAAATATTCCCCATCGTGCTGTCTTCCCATCCGGGTACAATAATAGGTAAATTTTTCTCTGCTGCAGCATACATCCAGCTATCTTTTAAATCAATTTCGTAATATTCTTCAAGAACTCCCGAAAGTAACATTTTATACATGAACTCATGAGGGAAATATCTTTCCCCTTTATCATCAGCATCTTTCCATATTTTATAAATATGTTTTTGCAAGCGACGGAATGCTTCATGTTCCGGAATACAAGTATCAGTAACACGGTTTAATCCTCTTTCTAGTAAAGCCCACTCGTCTTCTGGTGTTAGATCTCGATAATGTGGTACTCTTTCGTAGTGTGAATGTGCAACCAGATTCATTATGTCTTCCTCAAGATTGGCTCCTGTACACGAAATAATTTGTACTTTATCCTGACGAATTATTTCTGCGAAAATTTTCCCTATTTCGGCTGTGCTCATTGCGCCAGCCATACTCACCATCATTTTTGCTCCGTTGGCTAATTGTTGCTCGTAAGCCTTTGCTGCATCTACTAAGGAAGCAGAATTAAAATGCAAATAATGCTTTTCAATAAACTGACTGATTGGTCCTTTACTCATTTTTTTTCTATTGTTTAAAGCTAATATTTGACAGTTCAAAGAAAATATATTTTTTTTGAAACTACAATGAAAACTTTTAAATTATTTTTTATCGTAACCTAATATTTTTAAAACATCCTCAGCTGTTTGTTGTTCTGAGAAAATTTCTGTAGCCAGGATTCCGTTTTCATCACGATCAATCAATATATGTTTGGGTTGAGGAATCAAACAGTGATGTAAACCTCCGTAACCACCTATAGTTTCCTGATAGGCACCGGTATTAAAAAACCCAATATAAAGTGGTTTCTCTTTATTGTATTTTGGTAAATAGATAGCATTCATATTTTGCTCGGAATTGTAATAATCATCACTATCACAAGTCATTCCGCCTAGTAAAACTCTTTCGTAAGTGTCATTCCATCTATTGATGGCCAACATAATGAAACGTCTGTTTATCGCCCAAGTATCGGGTAAAGTGGTAATGAAAGAAGAATCAATCATATTCCATTTTTCTCTGTCATTTTGTTGTTTTTGATACAAAATTTGATAAATAGCGCCACCGCTTTCGCCAACAGTGTAGGAGCCAAATTCGGTAAAAATATTGGGAACATCTACTTCGGCTTCATCACAGGCAATCTTAATTTGATTGATAATTTCGTCAATCATATATTGATAATCGTATTCAAACGCCAATGAATTTTTGATTGGAAATCCACCACCAATGTTCAATCCATCAAGTGTTGGGCATTCCTTTTTCAAAGCTACATAAACTTTTATACATTTTACTAATTCGTTCCAATAATAGGCATTGTCATTGATGCCGGTATTGATGAAAAAGTGAAGCATTTTAAGTTCCAGCTTTTTATTTTCCTGAATTTGTTTTTTATAAAACTGAACAATGTTTTTGTATCCAATTCCAAGACGAGAAGTATAAAATTCAAATTTTGGTTCTTCCTCTGCAGCAATACGAATTCCGATTTTGAATTTCCTTTTGATTTTGTCTTGCAAAATGTCAAGTTCTTCGTAATTGTCAATTATTGGAATCGTATTTTTATGTCCGTTATTAATCAATCGGGCAATGTTTTCAATGTATTGGTCTCTTTTGAATCCATTACAAATCACATAAGTACTTTTATTAATTTTGCCGGAAGCCATTAAATTTTCTACGATATTAATGTCAAAAGCCGAAGAGGTTTCAATATGAATGTTGTTCTTGAAAGCTTCATTCATAACATACTCAAAATGAGAACTTTTAGTACAATAGCAATAGTAATATTTGGCCTCATAATTGTTTTTTTCCATTGACTTACGAAACCAGTTTTTGGCTTTGTTTATGTTATTGGAAATTTGAGGTAAATAAGTAAATTTTAAAGGCGTTCCGTATTGTTCTACAAGTTTCATCAAATCAATATTGTGAAACTCAAGATTGTCTTTATTTAAAGTAAATTCTTCTTGTGGGAAATAGTAAGTTTGATTTATTAAGTCGAAATATTTAGTATTCATTTTGTTTTGTATTTTAGTTTAATTGTATTTTGAAATAAATTAAGCTAAAATTCAAACCCGAATATTGGCATAAACAATTTGAAGCTTCTTGTGGTCAGATTTTAAATATTGAAATATGTCAAAACTGAAAGTTCCTTTAATACCATAAAAACGTTTCAATATTCTTTGAAAAGAGCTATTGTTTTCGTTTTTGATGGAACTATAATTTCTTTGGTTTTGATTGTTTTTCATTGTTGCAAATGTAAAAAATATTATAGACGTAAAGCAATCCTTTATTGTAAAAAAAGCTTAAGATTTATAATCTTCAAAAGCCTTTAGAATTAATTCGTTTTCAACAGATTGATTGATCTTTATTTTCCCTATGCCGTCAATCAATGCAAATTGGATATTTCCATATTCATTTTTTTTGTCGTGAATCAATAATTCCAATATTGGAGCTATGTCGTTATCCTCAAAAAGGACATCGTCATAAATCGCTTTAATGGTAGTTTTGATTTGATTGTATTCTTCTAGGTTGATTAAACCTTTTTCCAATGAAATGTAACTTTCCAATATCATTCCAATGGCAATGGCCTCTCCGTGCAATAATGAGGTTTTATTTTTATTCTCCAAAAAATAGCTCTCGATGGCGTGACCTAAAGTATGACCAAAGTTTAATGCTTTTCGGATATTTTTTTCAGTTGGATCTTGTGTTACAATTTCATTTTTGATTTCAACGGAACGATAGATTAATTCATCAAAATCAGCAAAATCAATGGCTTTCAAATCCAAAAACTTTTCCCAATAGGCTGCGTCATAAATTAATCCGTGTTTGAGCATTTCGGCAAGTCCCGAACGCATTTCGTTTTTAGAAAGGGTTTCTAGATATTGGGTGTCAATAAGCACCATTTTAGGCACATTGATAACGCCAATCTGGTTTTTTAAATTACCTAAATCAACTCCTGTTTTTCCTCCTACAGAAGCATCCACCATAGAAAGCAAAGTGGTAGGAATATGAATAAAATCCATTCCTCTTTTAAAAGTTGAAGCTACAAAACCACCTAAATCAGTAACAACACCTCCGCCAACATTGATAACCAGACTTTTTCTGTCGGCACCAAGTTCGGTCAGGACATTCCAAATTTGGACACAAGTCTCAATATTTTTATTAGGTTCACCCGCTTCAAATTCAACAATTTCTATCGTAAGATTGGTTTCCAAAAAAGGCAGGAATCTTGACAAACAAAACTCATTGGTATTGTTGTCAACAATAATAAATAGATTTGAATATTTGCTTTCGTTTAAGAACGAATTTAAGGCTTCATATCCCTTTTCGTTAAAATAAATGGGATAATTATTGGCTTGAATAGTTTGCATTTTATTTTATTGATTGAAACCGCAAAATAAGGTAATTTTTACTGAATAATATTCAAAACTCTCTTTATATTTGTACAAAAATATAACAAAAAATGAAAAATTTATTCAATAACACACAAATTGCCTTTTCATTAAAAAGCGATACCGAACTGGATAGAGCTTATTTTCTTTTCAAATTAATTGATAATCAGCCTTTGGTTCGAATAGGAACTGCGGTGACAAATTTTGCGATAAAGGCAAATTTACCGGTCGAAGGTTTGATACGTGCTACTGTTTTCGACCATTTTTGTGGTGGCGTTAACGAAGACGATTGTATTCCTGTAGTGGATAAAATGTTTGCGAAAGGAGTTTCCTCTGTTTTGGATTATTCTGTAGAGGGCAAGGAAGAAGAAGAACAGTTTGATACTGTCTTAGAGAAAACCTTAAAGCTAATTGATTTTGCCAAAGAAAAAAAGGCAATCCCGTTTGCTGTTTTTAAACCATCTGGTTTTGGTCGTATAGATCTATATGAGCAAGTTAGTTTAAGAAAAAAATTAACACCAGCCGAAGAAGACGAATGGAATAAAGTAGTGGCTCGTTTTGATAAAGTATGCAAGGCCTCGTATGATAACGATGTTGCATTATTAATTGATGCCGAAGAAAGCTGGATGCAGGATGCAGTTGATTCTTTAGTTGAAAAAATGATGCAGAAATACAATAAATTGAAACCAATTGTTTTCAATACTTTGCAAATGTACCGTTGGGATCGATTGGATTTCTTGAAAAAACTACACGATAAAGCAAATGCAGAAGGTTTCCACATTGGAATGAAATTAGTACGTGGCGCTTACATGGAAAAAGAAAATGAGCGTGCTACAGAAAAAGGATATCCAACACCAATTTGCGTTTCCAAAGAAGCTACAGATGAAAATTACGATGCCGCTGTCAAATATATGGTTGATAATAATATGTCTGTTTTTGAAGGGACGCATAATGAAGCGAGTACTGATTTCTTGATGAATTTGATGGAAGAAAAAGGAATAGCATCGAATGACAGCAAAATTTGGTTTGGTCAATTATACGGAATGAGCGACAATATCAGTTTTAATTTAGCCGCAAATGGTTATAATGTTGCTAAATACCTGCCTTTTGGCCCGGTAAAAGACGTGATGCCCTACTTAATTCGTCGAGCCGAAGAAAACACTTCTGTAGCAGGACAAACCAGCCGAGAATTGTCAATGATAAAAGCAGAACGAAATAGAAGAAAAGGGAAAATATAATAAATTAGTTCATAAAAAAACTCCATTCCGTATTTAGCAGAATGGAGTTTTTTATTGGATTAAAATTTTATGAATGACTAAACTGCAAATTACTCAGGTTTTTGTAAATTCCATTTTCCAAAGCAATCAACTCCTGATGCGTTCCTTGTTCCGAAATCACACCTTTATCCAGCACCAAAATCTGGTCCGCACTGCGAATAGTCGAAAGTCGATGCGCAATAATAATGCTTGTTCTTCCTTCCATCAAAATTTCTAAAGCTTCCTGAACTAGTTTTTCGCTTTCACTGTCCAATGAGGATGTAGCTTCGTCTAATATCAAAATACTTGGGTTTTTGAGCAAGGCTCTTGCGATGGCAACACGTTGTCTTTGTCCTCCGGAAAGTTTAACACCGCGTTCACCAACGACAGTTTCAAATTTTTCAGGAAAACTTTCAATAAAACTCAGGGCATTGGCTTGCTTAGATGCCAGGATAATTTCTTCATCAGTGGCGTCTGGATTTCCATAAGCAATGTTTTCCTTGATAGTTCCGCCAAAAAGAATCACGTCTTGAGGTACAATACTCATATTCCCACGAAGATTTTCTAAATCATAATCGTAAATGTTTTTGCCATCTATCAATATTTCGCCACTGTCAATGTCGTAAAAGCGCAACAATAAAGAAGCAATAGTGGATTTCCCAACGCCACTTGGCCCCACGATGGCTATTTTTTGACCAAAGTTAGCTGTAAAACTGACGCCTTTTAAAACCTTCATTTCTTTTCGGGAAGGGTAGGTGAATCCCACATTTTTGAAAGTGACATTCCCTTGTATCTTTTGAACGGAATGCGAATTTTGGGTAGAATTAATTTTTTCAGGAGTTTCATCTAATAGTTCAAAAACGCGTTCAGTGGCTCCAACGGCTTTTTGAATTTGGGCATAAAGCTCGGCGATTCCGCCAAAAGAGGCACCAACGAAAGTCGAATACAAAACAAAGGAGATTAATTGTCCCACGCTCATTTCGCCGCTGATGCTCAATCGAACACCAAACCATACTACGGCAACAATGGCTCCGAAGAGACAGAAAATGATGAAGGAAGCAAAATAGCCTCTGTATTTACCACCTTTGATGGCCAACTTTACGACTTCGTTTATCTTTCCCTTATAGCGGGCAATTTCATACCATTCATTGGCGAAAGCCTTTACAATACTGATTCCTTGCATCGTTTCTTCTACAATAACCTGACTTTCGGCAACCTGATCTTGTACTTTTTTGGAGTATTTCCGGATGAATCTTCCAAAAATTACTGCTGCTACGGCAACAAGTGGAACTACGGATAACATTAATAAGGTTAACTTGATACTTTCGGTGGCCAATAAAATGACACCACCAATGATTAAAATGAATTGACGCAAAAATTCAGCAATAGTAGTGGTTAAGGTATCTTGAATTTGCGTGATATCAGAACTGATTCGGCTGTTGAGTTCTCCAACTCGTTTATGTGAAAAGAAAGACATCGGCAGTTTTACCAAATTACTGTATAACGAAAGGCGAAGATTGGCGAGGGTGTGTTCCGTAAAATTGACGAATAAGGATACTCTGAAAAAAGAAAAAATGGATTGCAAAAACAATATCCCAATCAATAATAAAGCGATGTTGTTGACTTGGGAATAACTTTTATCCTTGACACAGTCAACCAACATCCCCATCAATTTTGGGAAGGCTAAAGCAGTTGCGCCAGTAAGCAAAAGGAAAACCAGTCCAACGTAAAATTTCCAGCGATGGCCACTGGCATATTTAAATATGATAGTTGCTTTACTGAGTGAACTTGCCGTAATTTTTGATTTTGGTAAATCATTTTCTTTTTTGAAATGTGCCATTTAGGATATTTTGTTTTTTACAAATATAGTACTATACTGATTCAATGATAAAAAATAGTTTTTATTTCATTAGAATTAAAATTATATTTTTTTTACATTTTGTTTGCGAATCCAATATCTACGATATATATTTGCACTCCTTCAAAGGACGATTAGCTCAACTGGTTCAGAGCATTCCGATTTCATCGGAAGTGGTCGGGACTAGAAGATTAAAAAAAAATATTGGGGCGATTAGCTCAGCTGGTTCAGAGCATTCCGATTTCATCGGAAGTGGTCGGGACTAGAAGATTAAAAAAAATATTGGGGCGATTAGCTCAGCTGGTTCAGAGCACCTCGTTTACACCGAGGGGGTCGGGGGATCGAACCCCTCATCGCCCACAAAAACTTCATTAGAAATAATGAAGTTTTTTTTATTTTTCTACATTATGGAATTTATAGTTTATATACTTTTTAGCGAA
>NZ_JAYWCK010000047.1:0-49532 GCF_043780635.1 Flavobacterium sp. | reverse complement strand
TCACCGTCGAATGCAGCTCTTGCAGCATCGACAGCAGTATTTACATCTTCGATTTGTGCTTCTGGAACGGTTGCTATCACCTCTTTTGTAGCAGGATTTAGTATGTTTCTGGTTTTCTTGGAAACAGAATCTACAAAAGCTCCATTGATATACATTTTATACATATTTTCTATTTTATGAATAATAAATCTGAATTAATTTGGGCTACAAATAAATTGTCACCGATTGTTCTACAATTTTTGTCAATGCGACTGATGAATCTTCGGTTTTGATGATTTTTTTGTCCCAATTATTCTTCGGGCAAAACTTCGCGTTCTGCAATTACTGCTTGAGAATTGGGATTTATAGATTTTATTATCATTGTATTTTTCTTTATTTTAAATCTTTTTAAAAAATATCAAAAACTGCACTAGCCATTCTTTTTGTGATTTGGCCGTCTTTCAACGTTTCTGATAAAATCAATTTTTGTGCGGTTTCATTATCTAAAACTTCGTCCATCGAACGAATATCTCCACACGGAACATTATCGCTTTTTAGTTCTTTTAACAGAGTTTCACTATCAAATTTCGAAAATGCTTCAGCTAATATTTCTCCTAATTTTATACGGTTTTGAACTCGTAAAATATTATTTTTAAACAAATTTAAAGCATCAACGTTTTTTAAATCTAGACATCCACATAGAGATTCAAATTGCTTATCATTCCCAACGGCAAGCACAATTGCTTTTCCATCGTTTGTATAAAACGTTTCTCCATAAGGAGCAATATTTGGGTGCAAACTTCCCATTCGTTGTGGAATTTCACCTCCCATTAAATAGTTTGTTGCCTGATTTGCCAATGACGAAAGCGCCGCATTATATAATGAAACATGAGCTATTGACCCCAAACCTGTTTTGGAACGCTGTAATAAAGCAACTAATACTGCTTCTTTCAACTGATGCGCAGCCAAAATATCTATCATTGCAATTGGCATTTTTAAAGGCACACCTCCAGTTTCTCCGTTGATGAACATAAAACCAGCTTCAGCTTGAAGTACTACATCAAAGGCAGGAGTTTCATCATCAATACCGTAGCCGCTAATTTGTGCATAAATCAGTTTGGGAAATTTTTTACATATCGTAATCGCATCCAATCCTAATTGTTTAGCGGATGAAGGTTTGAAATTGGAAATCACGACATCTGCTGATGCGATATGATTTAATACCATTTCCAAATCAGCAGCTTTTTTTAAATCTGCCCAAATAATAGTTTTGTTGTAATTCACACTACTATAATAGGCAGACTGTGTATTTTGACTTTCTGATTCCAAACGCCAACTGCGCGTTACATCTCCATTATTGGATGGATTTTCTACTTTTAGAACATTTGCACCGAGTTCTGAAAAGAACATTCCAACAGCAGGACCAGCCAAAACTCCGGCAAGTTCAACTACTTTTAAATCAGCAAATAATTCTTGTTTTAACATCAAAAAAATAATTAATGATTCTCGCTCAATTTTGTGTTTGGATCCAAAGGCCAATACATCAAAACCGAACAGTTTCCGCTTCGGGGATCATCTAAATAATCAAATAATGGTTCGACCAAAATGAATCCGCATTTGGTTTGAGCCGTAACTGTTGGATCAATGATTTCGCCTTTTATTAATTTCTCACAATATTCGGCAATCGTCATTTGGTCTTTTACTTTGTCATAACCAATAGGCATTCCTGCAGTCATTTGACCTTTAGTTCCCATTGCTCTAGCTACTTCCTGACGTGCATTGTAGATTTCTCTTCCAATACCTTTTCCTTGATAATCAGGATGAACAGAAACATCCAATCCATAAAGCCAATCCGCTTTTGGGTCGTGAGTTCCTAACCATAAATTATCCGAAATCTCCAGGAAAGTATGGTGCCCTTTGTGATAATTTTGCATCAAAGTTGTTGTTGCTGCTATAACTCTATCTCCATCCAAAACAATCATTTGACCTTCAGGGAAAATCTCAATATGCCTTTTATATTGAGCTTCCGTCATTAGTTCTTCTTCCGACAAAGTTGGAAAAACAATTTTTTGAAGTTCAGCTTCTTGTTTTGCATATTCTGGTGTAGCAGTTTGCAAAATGTACTTGCCTAAAATTTCTTTTTTCATAATTTGATGTATTATACCTGATAGGTTTTAAAAACCTGTCAGGCATTATATTAAGACATATTCCCGTAACTGATTAATTTTAATTCCAAGTATTCTTTTAATCCTTCGGAACCGGATTCGTGACCAATTCCACTACTTTTTATTCCCACGAAAGGCAATTCTGTTCCGTGTGCAGCCCATTCGTTGATTCCTACCATTCCAAATTCCAGATTTTCTGCATAGAAATTAGCGGTTTTGATATGATTGGTAAATACATAAGAAGCCAAACCATATTCGGTGTCATTCGCCCATTCTAGCACTTGTTCTTTAGTTTCGAAAGGAATCACAATCATCAACGGACCAAACACTTCCGTCTTGATGAATTCCTGAGTTTGTCTTGCTTCAATCAAAGCCGGATGAACGAAAAATCCTTTTTCCGAAGCTTCTCCACCAATATGAATTGTTGCTCCATCACTTTTTGCTTTTTCGAGCATTGCCAAGGAATGCTTTTGCTGGGTTTTATTAATTAACGGTCCAACAAAATCAATATCACCTCCATTAATTCCGGTTTTCAATTTCGAAATATCATCTTTTACAATAGATACAAATTGATTGAAAATATCCGAATGCACATAAAAACGCTGTGGAGAAACACAAACCTGACCACAATTTCTCAATTTGGCAACAATTGCTTGATGCGCAATCGCTTCAACATCTATATCTTTTTCAATAATTACCGGAGCATTTCCGCCCAATTCAAGCGATAATTTAGTCGACGTTTTAGATGCTCCATCCATCAGAATTTTGCCAACTCTTGTACTTCCAGTAAAACTTATTTTTTTCAATAAAGGATTTTCAATCATTTCGATTCCAGTAGAAACTGGTTCTGTGTTGATTAAATTGAAAACTCCTTTTGGTATTCCGGCTTCATGCAACGCTTTTGCCATATTAAAACTCGACAAAGGTGTAAATTCAGAGCCTCTCATCACCACACTACAACCAGCGGCTAAAGCAGCTGCAACTGCGCGCGCAGGATTATAAGCCGGGAAATTCCAGGCTGTAATCACACCAATAACTCCTAACGGCTGATAAATAACCATAGAGCGTTTGTCGATTCTGCTTGACGGAATCACTCGCCCGTAACTGCGTTTTCCTTCTTCGGCGTACCATTCAAAAAGGTTGGCTGAAACCTGCCATTCTCCACGAGATTCTAGCATTGGTTTTCCTGTTTCCAATGAAGTTTCTTTGGCGAAAGACTCAGCATTGGTACGCATATAATCGGCTGCTTTTTTTAGAATTTCAGCCCTAAAGTAAGGCGTTGTATTTTTCCAAGTTTTGAAAGAAGCATCGGCTGCCGCAATCGCTTTTTTACAATCACCAGCATTCCCGAAAGGAACTTTATCTAAAATTTCTTCGGTAGAAGGACTTTGCAAATCCCAAGTGGCACCACTAATTGCGTCGCACCATTCTCCGTTTATATATTGTTTTCTCATTAGAGCACTTCTTTTATAGTTTCTTCCAAAATTTCCAAACCTTTTTCCAAGATTTCGTCTGCAATAAATAAAGGACTCAATATTCGGATGCAATTTCCATAGGTTCCGGATGTGATTACGATTAATCCTTTTGCAAGGCATTTATCCACAATTGCTTTTGTTGAAACCCCATCAGGCATTCCAGTTGTTGGATTAAAAAATTCAATAGCCATCATCGCTCCTAAACCGCGAACATCAGTAATGTTTTTTGGATATAAAGCCTGTAACTGATTGAATCTGCCACGAACCACTTTACCGACTTTTTCACCAGCGGCATTGATATTGTTTTTTTGCATATAATTAATGCTAGCCAACGAAGCTACGCAACTCAAAGGTCCTCCAAGATAGGTTCCTCCAATAAGCCCTGGTTTTATGGCATCCATAATTTCAGCTTTGCCAATAACGGCACCAATTGGCATTCCGCCACCCATAGATTTTGCCCAAGTGGACAAATCCGGAGTTACTCCATAATGCTCATAAGCTGCCCATTTCCCTGTACGACCGAAACCGGATTGAACTTCATCAAAAATCAAGAAAATATTATTTTCAGTACAGAATTTACGTAAATACTGCACATATTTTTTAGAAGCTACCGTGAAACCACCTTCGCCTTGAACCAATTCCATTATGATTGCTGCCGTTTGAGTAGCCGAAACCGTTGATGAAAAAGTCTTGTGCAACTTCATAATCATCAAATCGTCGAATTCATCCTGAGACATTCTGGCGTTCATACTCGGTTTGTAATATGGATATTCCAAACGATACACTTCAGGAGCATAAGGACCGGCGCCTTCTTTGTATTTCACGTTAGATGTCAAAGTCATTGCCATCATTGTACGCCCGTGAAACGAACCATCATAACAAATAATCCCTGATTTCCCAGTTACGGCACGAGCAATTTTGATAGCATTTTCAACAGACTCAGCACCTGATAATGTCAGCATTGCTTTGGTGGAATCTCCGTGAGGAAGTATTTCGCACAATTTTTCGGTCAAATCTAGATATTGCTCATAGACAGATACGTTGAATGAAGCATGGATAAATTTATCGGCCTGAATTTTTATGGCTTCAATAATTTCGGGCACACCGTGACCTGCATTATTTACACCAATACCTCCTGCGAAATCAATTAATTCATTGCCATCAGCGTCAATGATTATGGCTCCTTTGGCTGATTGAATACTGGATGGATTGAAAATCCCCAAAGCATTTGGCACACTATTTTTCCTTCTTTCGTATAATTTGTCTGTATTATTCATTTTGCTTGCTTGATAATTTTGCTAATTCTAAATCTGGTTGTGAAATTTTATAAATTTTCATATACATATTGGTTTTGGTATCATAAACACCGTCCAAAACGTGTATTTTTTCGCCTATTAATTCATTAAGATGTTCCATATCTCGACACATTACATTGGCTTCAATATCAAAATCTCCTGATACCAATGCCAAAAAACTTATTTCCGGCAACTTTATTAATTCTTCAAAAATAGAGTTCATAAACGTCTTTGGTTTAACTGAAATTAAAACACTTGCATAGGCATTAAATCCAATTTTATTGGGGTCAATCCTTCCTATTATTTTCAAAGTACCATCTTCGACCAAATTGATAAAACGGTGTCGAATCGTACTCACAGCTACGTTAATTTCTTTTGAAATTTCAGTAAATGACATTCTGCCGTCTTTTTGAAGCAGTTTCAATATTTGATAATCTAAATCGTCGTCGAGTGCACTCATTATTGGGTTGGGGTTTTATGTTTTGGGTTTTGGGCTTTAAAATCCATAACCATTAACTATTTTTTATATTTTAATTCTCCGTTTATCCAAGTTTGACTGGCTTCAACGTCAGAAACATTTTCTAATTCAAAAGGGTCTTTATCCAAAACAATAAAATCGGCAAATTTCCCTTTGGAAAGACTTCCTTTTAAATGTCCTAAATTATCGGCAATGGCACTTCCGAGCGTGTAAGCTTTTAAAGCTTGCTGAAAAGTGATTTTTTGGCTTTCGCCAATAACGAAACCATCGGCTGCTTTTCGTGTGACCGCTGTTTCCATATTGACCCAAGGATTTATTTCTTTCACCACAGGACCATCGGTTGATAACGCCAAATTTATTCCGTTATCCAAAACGGTTTTGCAAGGATAAACCACATCCAATAATTCGTCTGGCAAAGTACTTTTGAAATTATTTGCCAATTCGTAAATGAAAATCGGCTGCATTGCGGCAGTCATATTCATCGTCTGAAAATCCTTTATATTTTCATTGGATAAAAATCCAACGTGTTCTATTCTGTGTTGTAAAGTAGTATCGATTTTGAATAAATCGCGATACACTTTCAAAGTCAAGTCGACCGCCTGATGGCCGATTGCATGTGTTGCCACTGAAAATCCTTTGTCAACCGCTTCTTTGGCAGTTTCATAGAATTTATCATAATCCAATCGCAAAACACCTTTATATCCATCGGTATTTTTGTAAGGAACATTAATTGCTGCTGTAGCTGAACTCAAGCCTCCATCAGAAAAAAACTTCACGGTTTTTATTTGCAAAAATTCCGATTCATATATTTCTGGTAAAACCTGAATTTCGTCACTTCCGTCAGGAATTCGAAGCGGAAAAACATTCATTCGTACTTTCAACAATCCTTCCTTATCCAATCGAATGTAAGCATCCAAAAGTTCTTCGTTTGCAGCAGGATCAGTAGCACTTGTAATTCCGAGACTCAACAAATAATTATGTGCTTCGAGAATCATATTTTTATATTCATCGAAAGTAAAAGCGGGAATGTTGTTCATAATCAATCCCAATGCTCTTTCGGTAAAAATACCTTGTAGACTTCCATCTTTATTTTTACGAATTTCTCCACCAAAAGGGACTTCGGTTGTTTCTGAAACTTCCGAAATTTCAATAGCTTTTGAATTGGCGATACCAACGTGAGCACAAGTTCTGATTACAAAAACAGGTCTATCAGAAATCACTTCATCCAAATCTTCTTTGGTTGGCAATCGTTTTTCTTCGAGCACCATTTCATTGATTCCGCGAGCCATAATCCAATTTGTACCTGGATTTTTTTCTACGAAATCTTTTAATTTTACTTTGAATTCAACAATGGATTTTATACCACGAACATCGAGCATATACGTTCGAAGATGACCGATTTTCCATACGTGAATATGAGCATCATTTAGACCTGGTACAATCGTTTTGCCTTGAAAATTAACTTCTTTAGAAAAAGAGAAGAATTTATCTCGCAATTCTTTTTCAGTTCCAACGGCTTCGATTTTTCCCAAAGTATTAATTACCATAGCATCTGCTTTTGGAAAAGCATCATCCATAGTAATAATATTGGCATTATATATTAATTTGAAATTCATTTTTTTTTCACCCACAACCCCTCTCCAAAAGAGAGGGAAGTAGAGTATTTAAGTTATTTGAATCTATTTTCTTTCAGATAAAACGTCTGCAATTGCTTGTTCAATTACGTCCATTCCTTCGTTTAATTGTTCGTCAGTGATTACAATTGGAGGCAAGAAACGGATACAGTTTGTGTATAAACCGGCACGAATCAAAATCAAACCATTAGAAACACATTTTTTGATTACTGCCATTGCAAAATCCATATCTGGCTCTTTGGTTTTTCTGTCTTTTACAAATTCTACAACAAGCATTGCTCCTATTCCACGAATATCGCCAATGATTGAAAATTTTTCGCTCATTGCAGTCAAACGGTTTGTAATGATGTTTCCAACATGAGTGGCTTTTGCCAAAAACTCTGGCGTGTTGATTTGTTTCACGGTTTCTAAAGCAGCTACTACTGCAAGTGGACTTCCTGAATACGTTCCTCCAACTCCACCTAAATGCGGTGCATCCATAATATCAGCTCTACCAGTGGTAGCACTAATTGGCATTCCTGAACCGATAGATTTTGCCATTGTTACAATGTCTGGAATTACGCCAGAATGTTCGATAGAAAGAAATTTCCCAGTTCTTCCTGCTCCAGCTTGTACTTCGTCAGCGATGAAAACAATACCGTGTTGGTCACAAACTTGTCTAATTTTTTCAAGAAAACGTTTTGGAACTGGAATAAATCCACCTTCACCTTGAACTGGCTCAATGATAATTGCTGCCACTGCAGATGGATCAACATGAGAAATTAGATTTTGGTCAAAACGTTCGATACAAAAATCAATGTATTCTTCTTTGGTCATACTATCCGGTTTTCTGTACACATTTGGTGAATGAAAACGGTAAATATCCGGAGCGAAATTTCCAAAACCTCGTTTGAATAAACCGTATTTACTGGTCAAACTCAAAGTTAGCATTGTACGTCCGTGATAAGCCCCTTCGAAACAAATGATAGCAGGTCTTTTTGTAAAATATTTAGCTGTAGAAATAGCGTTTTCTACTGCTTCGGAACCAGAACAAGCTAATAAAGTTTTCTTAGGAAAATCACCAGGAGTTATAGCATTAAGCATTTCGGCAAATTCTATATACGGCTCGAAAGTGGTTACCAATGCTCCGGTATGAATGTATTTGTCCATTTGATCTTTGATAGCATTGACAACAGCTTCTGGTCTATGACCTAGATTCACCATCCCAATTCCACCGGCAAAATCAATTAGCTGATTCCCATCAACATCCCATACCAAAGCTCCTTCGGCTTTTTCTACAACCACTTCGGTAGATTTTCCTAAACCCGCTGGCAAAGCTGCCATTCTTCTTGCTAATATTAAAGCGCTTTTTGGGCCAGGAATTTCTGATACTTTCTTAATATGTTTCATTTTTTTAGTTTTTAGGCCTTTGGCAAAAGCCAGTAGCCAATCATTATTTATTTAAAATATTTTTCTTCTAATTTATAATTCTCATCAACTGGATAGTACATTAAAATACTTGCATCACCCGATTCAGGATCACTTATATAATTGTATAATGGCTTAATCCATCGAAAGCCAGATTTCATTTGAGGTGTAATTGTTGGATCCGTAAATTCATTATTTCCTAATCGTTCACAATATTCCTCAATAGTCATTTGGTCTTTTACCTTTCCATACCCAATAGTCATTCCGGCAATTATCTGTGCTTTTATACCCAATGTTCGGCAAACTTGATGACGTGCTTTGTACATTTCTTTGGAAAGTCCTAATCCTCTATATTCTGGCAGAACTCCCATATCAAAACCATACATCCAATCACCATCTGATTTGTGAGCATTCGTAATCCATAAGTTATCACAAGAATCTAAAAAAGTATGCTCATGTTCAGGAAAATCACATCTAAATGTGCTGGCAGAACCTATAACTAAACCGTCTTTCTCTACAACCAACTGACCTTCCGGAAACACTTTGATATGATTTGCAAAATGTGCCCTATTCATCAACTCTGATTCATGTAAAGTTGGAAAACATTGTGCTTGAACATATTCCATCCGAATTGCATCTTCAGGAGTTGCGGTTCTCACTATAAAACTTCCATCTAAAACTTTATTATAAATCATAGGTTTAAATTTTAACGAGTTTTTTCAATTCTATAATTTTCATCTACTGGCAAATACATTAAAACACAAGCAAAACCAGCTTGAGGATCATCAATATGATTATAAAGAGGCCTAATCCACCTGAAACCTGCTTTCATTTGCGGAGTTATTGTAGGGTCTGTAAACTTTTTAATTTCCAGAGCATAACAATACTCTTCTATGGTCATTCTGTTCTTAACTCTGCCATACCCTATCGCCATTCCCGCAATTAATTGTCCTTTTAACCCTAATTTTTTTCCGATTTCTTGTCTCGCCAAGTATAATTCTCTAGAGAAACCCATCCCCCGATATTCCGGTAAAACCCCGATATCAATTCCGTACATCCAATCACCTTCTGGATTGTGAGTATTAGTTATCCATAGATTATCCGTAATTTCAAGATACGTAGGATCGTGTTCTGGAAAATCGCTCCTCATAGAACTGGCAGAACCAACAATGATTCCATCCATTTCAATCACAATTTGACCTTCAGGAAATGTTTTTATATGATTTATAAAATGAGTCCTATTCATCAATGCTGATTCGTGCAAGCTAGGATAACATTGTTTTTGAACGTACTCCATCTGAATTGCATCATCTGGAGTAGCGTTTCTAATTATAAAATCTTCTAAAATTTCTTTCCGAATCATATATTAAAATTATAAGACAAACCCAGCTATAAGATAAACTACAGATGAAGCTACAAAAATGATCATTTGATATGGAAATTGTGAAATACCATGTTTCATCATATCCACTTTACAAGATTGTGCTGTAAGTACTCTATTGTCTGAGAAGAAACAAGCTGCTGCTCCCCAAACTGTTCCTGATGCTAATGCTCCTTGAGTTAACCAAAAATCTGCATGAACCTGATTCGACAAAATAGCTGTTGTAGGCACAAGAATTGCATATATCCCCCAGTTTGAGCCAGTTGCCCAACAAATCCAAGCTACTAATGCAAAAACTATAAATGGAAGTGTAGCATTGTTTAACCAACTAATTCCTTCTAGGTGTGAAGCAACAAACTCATTAAATCCTAATGCGTTTTGAACATCTTTTAATAAATAAGTAAAGCCTAAAACTGCCAATACAAAGGTGATTGTTTCAAGTCCTTTTACGAAATTGGCAGAAATTTTATGAAAATCTACAATTTTGAATATCCAGAAATACAAATAAACGAATACACAAGCCGTTGCGATACCTCTTAATGCATCGATACTACCAAAAACATAATCCATAGAAAAGGTAAATCCACTTCCCCAATAGTCAAAATCCCAAGGATAAGGAAATATGGTACAGAAAATCAATATTAATAAAGGCATTAAAAAATACATTACTTTACCTTCTTTTTTGTCTTTTCTATTTAATTTTTCTTTTTTCTCTTCTATAACAACAGCGGCTTCTGCAGCTTTTATCCCTGCAAAATCCGGAAGAAACTCATAAACTACTAAAGCTCCAAGAATCAAAGAAATCCAGGCCGAAAAGTTATATGGAATAGTATGCATAAATGCCTCAATTGGACTTGTAATTGCGTGACCAGTACTATCCATAACGCCGCCTTCAATTGCGGCGATTTGAGTTCCGTAAAAAATTGTCCAGGTAGAAATTGGAAAAATAATTGTCAATGGGACACAAACAAAACTTAAAACCAAAGCTAATTTATCTCTGGAAACTCCAAATTTATCTGTAATAGGTCTCATTGTGTTTCCTACTGATAACGCACTGAAATAATCGTCCAAGAAAAAGAAAAAACTCAACCAATACGTCATCAATAAAGATTGTTTTTTTGTTTTTACATGGTTTTCAGAATATTTACCTACAGCTTTAATTCCTCCAGATGCAACAACCATCTGAACAAATGCACCGTATAATATACATACTAATATTACCCAAATTAATCCACCATCATGAGCATCTCTGGCTATTGATGAAAATAATCCATCAAACATATTTAAAGGAAAAATCATTCCTTCCCCTTCTGGAAACCATTCTTTAGACCCTCCTTGTTTTGCTAAAAGGATAAATCCTATAGCACAACCTATAATAAGAGGTTCCAATGCTTTCCTTGTAATAATTGCTATTCCCAATACAGTAAATGCAGGAACTAAAGCATGCCAGTTAATAAAATAGCAAAGAGCTGCCAAAAATAATAAGGCGACTCCGACAATTGTTGAGACCGATTTCATTGATTTCATTCGTTTTTGGTTTTGGTTAATAAATAATAATTGGTTTAATTCTGTTAATTTTTAACTCAGATTTCCCTCACTTTTCAAAATATTCAATCTTGTAAATAAGTTAACATGTGTGTCAATTTTTTGTAAATCTAACAATATTTTTGATACACGCAAAAAAATCTATTTATTTTTTATTATTTTTTGTATATTTGAAAAAAATTTAAATTAGATATTATGTCATTTAACGAAGTAAAAAACTTTATAAACGGGGAGTTTAAATCCGGAAGTTCCGCAAAAATTCATTCCGTTATCTCTCCTTTAGACGGTGAGAAATTAACTACTTTCAATGAATCTACTATGGAAGATTTGAATGAAATTGTAGCCACTGCAGAAAAAGCACAAAAAGCTTGGCAAAAAGTAACTTTAAAAGAAAGAGTACAAGTTTTCTATAAATACAAACAGTTATTAGAAAAAAATAGTGTTGAACTTACCGAAATTATTTACAATGAAAACGGAAAAATTCACGGAGAAGCAAAAGCAGAAATTGATAAAGCTATCGAACTTACAGAATTTGCCTGTTCTTTACCACAATTTGTAAATGGTGAAAATATGGAAGTTAGCCGAGGAGTTTATTGTTCTTCTACCAGAAATCCTCTTGGAATCGTAGCTTCAATAGTTCCTTTTAATTTTCCAAGTATGGTTCCGCATTGGACAATAGTAAATGCCATTGCTCTTGGAAATGCCATGATTTTAAAACCATCGGAATCTGTTCCAATCAGCAGTCAATATATTGCAAAATTATTAAAAGAAGCCGGACTTCCTGACGGTCTTTTTAATGTAATCAATGGAACCCAATCAACAGTTGAAAATATTTGTGACCATCCCGGAATCAAAGCAGTAACTTTTGTTGGTTCTACCAAAGTGGCCAAAATTGTTTATCAAAGAGCCAGTAATAATTTGAAACAAGTATTAGCTCTTGGTGGAGCAAAAAATCATATTATTTTATTGCCAGACGCACATCCGGATATGGCTTCGTCCAATATTGTCGCTTCAATGAGTGGTTGTGCCGGACAGCGTTGTATGGCTGCGGCTACTTTAATTGCTGTTGGTAATTGCGATGCTATTCTGGATAAATTAATAGGTGACGCTCAAAAAATTCAATGCGGAACCACTTTAGGAGCCGTGATTTCGAAAGCTGCCAAAGAAAGAATTGAAAGTTACATTACAGAAGCAGAACAACAAGGTGCTAAAATCATTTTGGACGGCAGAAATACTGTTGTTCCTGGAAAAGAAAATGGATTTTATGTTGGTCCTACCTTAATAGATTATGCCACTGCCGATATGAAAATTGCAAGAGAAGAAGTTTTCGGACCTGTTCTCGCTATTGTTCGTGTTAAAACTATCGATGAAGCTTTGGCAATTGAAAATGCAAATCCTTATGGAAATGCGTGTTCTGTATTTACACAAAGTGGCGGTTTGGCCAATTATGTTACTGAAAATGCTTCGGCGGGAATGTGTGGCGTAAACATTGGCGTTCCAGTTCCTAGAGAACCTTTTGGTTTTGGCGGATGGAATGAATCTCGCTTTGGTTCTGGTGATATTACCGGGAAAAGTTCGATTGGATTTTTTACCAAAGAAAAGAAAACAACCACTAAATGGAATCCTGAAGCAGGAACGAATTGGATGAGCTAATTAAGAATTTTATGTTAGAAAAAGTAAAAGCGGACGATTTTTTATATATTTATCATTTATATATGAATCGAGAAGTGAATCCATATTTACTTTATGAAACGATGGATTTGGACACTTTCCGACCCATTTTTGATGATTTGCTGAAAGACGAAGTTTTATACCTATATAAAGAGGGTTCTGAAACTTTAGGAATGTGTAAACTTATCAGGCAAAAATACAGGAATGATCACATCCTATATTTAGGAGGAGTAGCCATTCATCCTGAACATTTCGGTAAAGGATTTGGAAGAAAAATGATGTTGGAAATCATTGATTTTTGCAAAAAGAATGCTGTTTTAAGAATTGAATTGACCGTTGCCATTCATAACGAAAAAGCCATTCAACTCTATGAAAGTGTAGGCTTTACAAAAGAAGGAGTTTTGAAAAAATATACTTATTTAAAAAATAAGAATCAATTTATAGATGAAGTATTAATGTCTAATTTATTATAAAAATATGATACGAAAAGCCACACTACAAGATTTAGACCAATTGACAGCCTTGTTTGATCAATACCTCGTTTTTTACAAAAAGCCTTCCAATATTGAAAAACACAAATCTTTTTTAAAAGAAAGAATGGAAAATAACGAAGCCATTATTTTCTTAGCTTTTGACGATACGAAAGAAGAAAAAGCGATTGGTTTTACCTTGATTTATCCAACATTTTCCTCCATTCTATTGAGCAAGATTTTGATTTTAAACGACTTGTATGTTGATTCTACTATTCGAAATAATGGCACAGGAGAAAAACTAATTCTTAAAACTGTCGAACTAGCAAAGGAACTTGGTGTGAAATTAGTTCGATTGCGAACTGCTAAAAACAATATAATTGCACAAGGCTTGTATCATAAAATGGGATTTGTAAGAGATGATCTTGTATATACTTATGATCTCGCCGTAAAATAAATTAAAACTAAAATTTTAAAAATAATGTTAAGTAAAGAACAAATTATTTGCGACAGTAAAGAATTCAGTCTATTCTCCTGGTCAGCACAAGCAAGCGTAAATCCAATTGCTATCGAAAGAGCTGAAGGAGTCTATTTGTATGAATTTGGAGGAAAAAGAATTATTGATTTCTCCAGCGGATTAATGTCGGTAAATATCGGTCACGGTGATCAACGAGTTACAGCAGCTGTGGTAGAACAAATGCAAAAAGTGAGTTTTGTAACACCTACCTGCACCACAGAAATTCGTGCCAAATTATCAAAAAAATTAGCAGAAATCTGCCCGGGTGATTTGAATAAAGCTTTCTTTACTTTATGCGGTACTTCTTCTGTAGATAATGCCATCAAATTAGCAAGACTTTATACCGGAAGACATAAAATCGTGGGAAGATATAGGGCTTTTCACGGAGGTTCCATTGGAGGAATGTCCGTAGGTGGCGATCCAAGAAAACTGGCCAACGATTCACAACAAATGCCAAATGCAGTTCTATTGGACGATCCTTACTATTTCTTTGGAATGAAAGATTTAGACGATGCAACAAAATTAAATTTAAGTTTGGAATATGTAGAAAGAGTTATTCATTTTGAAGGTAAAGCTAATATTGCAGCCTTTATTTTTGAAGGCGAAAGTGGATCTTCGGGTTGTTTACATTATCCAAAAGGCTATTTGAAAGGAATAAAAGCGCTTTGTGAAAAATATGGAATTCTATTCATTGCCGATGAAGTAATGAGTGGATTTGGAAGAACCGGAAAATGGTTCGGATTCGAAAATCACGATATTATTCCGGATATGGTTTGTATGGCAAAAGGTTTGACTTCTTCTTACTTACCTCTCGGTTGTTTGATGGTTTCAGATAAAATCGCAGCTAAATTTGATAACACACCAATGATGATTGGATTGACTTATAATGCTCATCCAGTAGCTTTGGCAGCATCATTGGCCGTAATCAACATTTACGAAAGCGACAAATTGATAGAGAACACTCGTAAAATGAGTGCTTACCTAGAGTCTAAAATAGAAGAAATGAGAAGTAAACATCCAAGTATGGGAGCTTTCAGAAACACAGGACTTCTGGGTTGTTTGGATATTTTAAAAAGCAAAACCACGGGAGAACTTATCGCTCCGTATAATGCAGCTGGCGAAGATTTGAAAGTAACGAATCTAATAGCAGCCAAAGTAAGAGAATTGGGATTGTATACTTTTGTTCGTTGGGGTTATATTTTTATTGCTCCACCATTGTGTATTAACGAAAAAGAAATAGATGAAGGATTGGCGATTATATCGGAAGCATTGAAAATTGCCGATGAACATTTAGGGCATTAAAGTAATTGTGTTTTTATAAAAAAAGCTCCAAGTCTTAAGTGATTTGGAGCTTTTTTTAATTTGAAAATATAAACTATTTATCTAAAACCACTTTATAGCTAGATGAAGTTTGATCTGTAGCAACATTTACAATGTAAACTCCGTTAGCTTCTCCAGACATATCAATGCTTTTGCTTTTTTCTGTGTCAGTAGTTTCTACTTTTATAGATTTTACTACTTGACCTAAAACGTTTACAATATCTATCCTACTTACAGGAATATCATTGTACTGTAAATTGACAACACCATTACTTGGGTTAGGATAGATAGCCACTTTTGTTTTGTAAACACTTTCAAGACTCAAAGCCGATGGTGTCCAAGTAAGTGTCATTGTAGATAATGGTCCAACATTAGCCGGATTAGTAGTAGCTATTGAAGCGCCTTTAGCAAAAGAATATCCCATATTAATAAAATCATGAGTATCTGGAGGACCATCAATCCAAGCCATTTCAACCCATACTTTATAACTACCATCTGGTACTAAAACAGGAGTTGTAGCACCCGTTTTTCCGTCCCAAGAAACCGAATATGCACCCCAAGCTAATGGAGCAGTACTAGCAGTACGAGTAGCACCCGTAATCGCATTTATTGTATTACCAGTAGTAGCATCATTAACCCCACCATTACCATTAGGAGCAGCTCCAGAAGCACCTGATTTAAGGCTGAATTGAGGTAAATGGTCACCAGTGTTTGACGAAACATAAAGTAAGTTCGTTTTAATAAATGTACCCGCAGCATTTTCAATCCATACTGCATCTACCTGCTTTGATGCTCCACCTTGTTGTACTGTTGTAAAATTAAAAGTCATAGAACCAGTAGTTTGAGCTGCTCCGTTTGCTGAGAAGAATAATGCAGCAGCAAAAAAGGCTAAAGAGAGTAATTTTGTTTTCATAATTTTAAATTTAATTGTCAATCTTAATCTAATAAATTGTTTTCCAAAAGTACTGATTATTAAGGTATTAAAATGTGATTTTAATCATATAACAAAATCAAATGTAAATGATAAGTGTCACAAATTGTTAAACAATTTTGACAAGTCTTATTCCTTTATAATTTCTTGAATCTTTATTAATCTCTATAGAAAATTATACCTTTACATATACTAAAAAGGGGGAACTTATGAGAAAAATTGGATTTACACTTAGTCTTTTTTTACTTTATTCGGGAATTATATACTCTCAACAAGAACCTATTAGAATTGAAGGCCAAGCCCAAGGCACAACCTATCACATTACCTATTTTGACAATCAAAACCGAGATTTTCAGCCAGAAATAGAGAAAATTTTAAAAGATTTCGATTTGTCTGTTTCAACTTATATCCCCAATTCTATTATTTCGAGAATTAATTCAAATGAAAAAAATGTAATCGTTGACAAATACTTTATAGCGTGTTTTAATAAAGCCAAAGAAGTATGGAAAAATACTGAAGGTGCTTTTGACCCAACCATTTATCCACTGAGCAATGCCTATGGTTTTGGACCCGGTAAAAAACAAAAAATAGAAAAAGCTAAAATTGATAGTATGCTTCAATTTGTTGGATTTCAATTAATCAAATTAAAAGACAATAAAGTTGTTAAAAAAGACCCACGAGTTGCTTTGGATTTTAATGCATTTGCCCAAGGATATTCCGTTGATGTGGTTTCTGATTATTTAAATTCGAAAGGAATCACAGCTTATATTGTTGAAATTGGTGACGAAGTATACGCCAAAGGTCGCAATTCGAATGGCGAGAACTGGAAAATTGGAATCGAAAAACCCATTGACAATAAAGAATCAGGAAACCCACTAAAGGCAATTGCTAAACTAGAAAATATGGCCATTGCCACCTCAGGAAATTACCGTAGGTTCATTATTGAGGATGGTGTAAAATATGTACATCATATAGATCCAAAAACCGGTTATCCAACAAAAAACAATTTATTGAGCGCTTCGATATTTGCCAAAGAATGCATTACATCGGATGCGAATGCAACGGGAGTTTTAGTTCTGGGACTTGAAAAAGCCAAAGTGTTTTTGAACAAACATCCAGAATTACAAGCCTATTTAATTTATTCTGATGACAAAGGGAATTATCAGGTTTATGAAACTCCGGGCATAAAAGCTATTGTATCCGAAGCTAAAGAATAAAAAAAGCATCCGCCAAATGACAAATGCTTTTTTATTGATTAAATTAGACAAAATTTAATTATTTGTCTAAAATTACTTTGTAGTTAGAAGTTCCTTCCTTATTAGAAACCTTAATAATGTAAATTCCATTTCCAAAACGGGAAAGATTAAGATTTTTAGTTGTTCCAGCTGCACTTTTAGCAACTTTTTCCTCATAAACAACTTGTCCCAACATATTTGAAACCTTAATATTATTAATTTCATTTTTGAAATCAATATTAAATATTCCATTAGTTGGATTTGGATAAATAACTACTTTAGTATTTGGTGAAATAGTATCGCTAAGACCTAATGCTGTAGGAACCCAATCAAGCGTAATACCGGTAAATTTAGTATCGGCGGCAGGTGTCGGATGATCTGCAACTGGTCCTTTTGTAAAAGAAAAAGATCTAAGAACAGTTGCAGTTCCATGACCCCATGTTTCTTGAATCGTCACTTGATAAGTCCCGTCAGGAACAACAGTTCCATTTAACGTCCCTGATACATTTTTACACCTCCTCAACCATCGACTTCACTGGCGGTTTATATCCTTCTGTTACTGGTGCTACAACAACAAATTCTATGTCATCATCAATCACTTCTGGTACGTGCAACAGCTGCCACAATGGTATTTCAAGAAGTAGAATTTGGACAAAATAAGCATTTGCTTATATAAAATCTGCTCCATTATTTGTTGATTTAATCAATAAATAATGGAGTATTTATTAAAAATAATCGAAAAATAAATAGCAAAATTTAAAATAAAAAAATACTATTCCTAGTAATATCGCATTGCTTTGAACAGATTTTAAATCCTCCTTTATTTTCTTTTTGATAAAAAAATTAAAATTTAAACTCCAATTGCGTAATAGGATTGTCTAAACGACCACTTTTGCGTTTTCCAAAAAGTTCCACGTGAACAATATTCATTTGATCTTCAAAGAAGTCACATAGAATACTGTCGTCAATTTTTATATTCTTAAAAGGTTTTGCAGGTTCTATTTCCAAATATACATTTACAACCTCTCGATCTATTTCGTAACCAATATAGTTTTGTTCTAGTTTCTTATCGCTTATTGTGATTTGCAAATGATTTTGTATGTATTTTTTTATAATTAAATCCATTTCGTTATGCAAGGTAAGACCAGTAAGATCAATTTTAGTTTTGTTTTGTTTACGGAGCGCATTTTCAAAATCATCGCTAAATAATTTACATAAAATCTCTACACTTTTTTGTTTATTATTGTACGATATTTCTGTAGTACTAACGTGTAATGGATGAAAATAGGAATCACTAAAAGAATGTAAACCAAATATAAAAATGAAAAATAATGTTGTTTTTGAATATAGAAAATACATAATAAATAATATTTTTGCTTAATGAATAAAAATACAATACTTTTAGCAACCAAATGTAACAAACGCCAGTCAATAAAATAGAACTTAAATGCCCCTAAACGATTTTTTATTTTATTTTCAATTAGGTTGGTCGCATTTAGTTAGTTTCGATGCACTCGACCATCAATTATTTATTTTGAGTTTAATAGCCTTATATACTCTTCCAGATATTAAAAAAATTCTCATCCTGGTTACTGCTTTTACTGTTGGACATTCGATAACTTTAGTTTTAAGTGCAATAGATATTTTTCGGTTGCCAAGTAATTGGGTTGAATTTTTAATTCCCTGTACTATAGTTATAACAGCCTTGAGTAATATTACAAAAATAAAATTCAAAACCAATGCAACTACTATTAATTACTATTTCGCAGTGGGTTTTGGATTAATACACGGGCTGGGTTTTGCCACTACTATTCGAATAATTTTGGCAAATGATCAAAATATCGTATGGGGTTTATTGAGTTTTAATTTGGGTTTGGAAATTGGGCAATTATTTTTTATGGCCTTTATTTTACTGTTTACCACATTGGCGCTCGCATACTTCAAGGTAAATAAAAACAATTGGGTATTGTTTATTTCCGCTGCAGTATTTAGTTTATCACTACAAATGGCTTTAAAACGAATTTCTTTTAATTAATAATAATAGTAAATGAACAAATTTGCAAAAACACTGTTGCTGATGACTTTTATGGGTCAGGTAATAATGGCACAAAACATTTTAAACAATCCGGGAAGTAACCACGGAAATAAGTTTGAACAGTTGGGAGGCATTTTATCAACGCCCAATGAACAGCGCACTGCAAGCGGAGCTCCAGGAGTTAAATACTGGCAACAAAGAGCCAATTATAACATTAACTGTGAATTGGACGAAAAAACCTTGACTTTAAAAGGAAGCGAAACCATTACTTATTTTAATAATTCTCCAGATGTATTGACCTATGTTTGGCTACAACTCGACGAGAATGAGCACAACAATTTAAAAAATGCCAACTATCAAAGTGCAAGTGTGATGCCGACTACAAGCAACAACATATTGATGGACACAAATTTAGAAAGCAACAGACCGGACGACAACGGTGCAGGAATAAACATAATAAGCATAACCGATTCTTTAGGAAAAAAATTAAAATACACCATTAACAAAACAATGATGCGTGTAGAAATTCCTCAGTTAAAATCAGGACAGCACTGTGTTTTTAATGTCGATTGGAATTACAAAATTACAAATCGTATTGCTGGAGGAGGTCGTGGGGGCTATGAATTTTTTCCAAACGAAAAAAATTATATTTTTACAATGTCACAATGGTATCCTCGTTTGTGCGTGTACAGCGATTTCCAAGGATGGCAAAACCATCAATTTACAGGAAGAGGTGAATTTGCGCTAACTTTTGGTGATTTTAATGTAAAAATGACCGTTCCGGCCAATCATGTCATTACTTCAACTGGAGAATGCACCAATTATAACACTGTTTTAACTCCCGCACAATTGACTCGTTACCAAAAAGCACAAACTGCTATTGAACCTATAGAAGTGGTTACATTGGCAGAAGCTAAACTATCTGAACAAAACATTACAGAAGCCAAGAAAACATGGATTTATAAAGCCAATAATGTGCGTGATTTTGCTTGGGGTTCCTCTCCAAAATTTGTCTGGGATGCAATGGCACAAAGTATAAAAGGTAAAAAAGTAATGTGCATGAGTTTTTATGGAAAAGAAGCCTATGGTTTGTATCGAAAATTTTCGACTCGTGCCGTGGCACACACTATAAAAACGTATTCCGATTTTACAATTGCATATCCATATCCAGTGGCACAAAGTGTAGAAGCGGCTAGCGGTATGGAATATCCAATGATTTGTTTTAACTATGGTCGCGCCCTGGCCGATGGCACATATAGTGAAAATACCAAAAATGGAATGCTTGGAGTGGTAATACATGAGGTAGGGCACAACTTTTTTCCAATGATTATAAACAGTGACGAACGTCAATGGAGTTGGATGGACGAGGGATTAAACACGTTTGTTCAATATTTAACAGAAGAACTTTGGGACAATAAGTTTCCAAGCAAAAGAGGACCAGCCTATACTATTGTCGATTATATGAAATTGCCTAAAGATGAATTAGAGCCAATTATGTCGAACTCTGAAAACATAGTAAACTTTGGTCCTAATGCGTATTCTAAACCTGCTACAGGATTAAACATTTTGCGTGAAACTATTATGGGAAGGGAATTGTTTGATTATGCTTTTAAAGAATATGCTAAACGTTGGGCTTTTAAACATCCAACGCCAGCTGATTTTTTCCGAACAATGGAAGATGCTAGTGGTGAAGATTTAGATTGGTTTTGGAGAGGATGGTTCTATGGAACCGATTCTTGTGATATTGCTCTAGAAAGTGTAAAGTTTGCTAAAGCAGACTACATCACATTTACTGTTGAAGATAAAAAAGACAAGAAAAATCGTATAGATAAACCCGAGGTTAATACTTTTGAAGACATTTCAAAAGTTAGAAATCGCACTTCAAATGATTTAAAATTCTATACTGATACTGATTTAGAAGCAAGAGATTTTTATTGGAAGTACGCACGTGGTTTGGTTGAAATAGACACTACTTTGGCATTGAAAAATATGCCGGTGCCCTCCATTTTACCAATGGATGAATTTACAGCAGAAGAAAAAGAAAAATACAGCAGCAAATTTTTCTACGAGCTAAACTTCACCAACAAAGGAGGCTTGGTAATGCCAATTATTGTTGAATTCACATTTAAAGATGGAACCAAATTGATTGATAGAATTCCAGCGCAAATTTGGAGACTTAATGAATCAAAAACATCGAAATTTTATGTTCACGACAAAGAAATAGCTTCTATAAAAATAGATCCAATGCTTGAAACTTCTGATATTGACGTGAAAAATAATGTTTGGGGAGCTGAAACCGTTGAGCCGTCTAAACTTCAAATGTTTAAAGCACGTGCCGGAACAGCGCTGACAAGAGGCCAATCCGTAGGACAAAACCCGATGCAGTTACAATAGAAATAGAAATAATATTTTTTTCATACTATAAAAAAGCTGTACAACATTTATTTTTTGTACAGCTTTTCTTATTTCAGGATGATCCAAAATCTACTTTTAAGTTTTTCTTTGTTCGTTCACTTCAGCACATATTCCATTTTCAAATAAAGTAATGAATGATGCGATTTCCCGATTCTCTTGCATCCATGACTTAACGCGCTGCTCTCTATTTAAAAAAAAAAAAATTGAAGGGTTATCGTGTAATAGATGTTTTATAAGTTTGGATAAATGGCAAAAATAAATTATAACTATACTATCAATCAATATATTACTTCTATTATAGAATACCTCAATTTGTTTATTTGAAACTAATTCTATATTGTTTTCTTTTTTAGAATTGCTGGAAACATTTGCATATGTAAAACCAAAAGAAATAAATACGAATAACACATTGTAACTCTTGATTTTATTTATTTTAAATTTTTACTAAAAACGAAAACAAAAAATTTAGTTGCTTCAATTATGAAATTACAAGGGAATATTTCCGTGTTTTCTAATAGGCGTTACACTAACTTTATTTTCAAGCATACTAAATGCTTTTATCAATTTACGTCTGGTATCTTGCGGTAAGATCACCTCATCGACAAAACCCCGTTGGGCTGCAGTATATGGATTGGCAAACAAATCAGCATATTCAGTTTCTTTTTCTAAAAGTTTTGCAGCTGGATCTTCGGCTTCGCTGATTTCTTTTTTGAAGATGATTTCTGATGCTCCCTTGGCTCCCATTACGGCAATTTCAGCCGTTGGCCAAGCAAAATTCATATCAGCACCAATGTGTTTTGAATTCATAACATCATAAGCACCACCATAAGCTTTTCGAGTGATTACGGTAACTCTTGGCACGGTAGCTTCGCTTAAAGCGTACAATAATTTTGCTCCGTGAACAATAATACCGTTCCATTCTTGATCGGTTCCCGGTAAAAAACCTGGTACATCAACCAATACAAGCAACGGAATATTAAAACAATCACAAAAACGGGTAAAACGTGCCGCTTTTTTCGAACTATTTACGTCCAAAACACCGGCAAGAAACATAGGTTGGTTGGCAACAATTCCTATACTTCTTCCTCCCAAACGTGCAAATCCCACAAGAATGTTTTCGGCATAGTTTTTATGAATTTCAAAAAACGAATTTTCATCAATAATACCGCCAATCACGCTATGCATATCATAAGGTTTGTTCGGATTATCTGGAATAATATTGGCTAATTGCTCCCTAACCTCATCATTTAACTGATATGGTAAATTATGAGGTGTTTCTTTATTACTTTGTGGCAAATAACTCAATAATCGTTTAAGATCTTCTAGACATTCTACATCATTTGTGGAAGTCCAATGTGCCACACCAGACTTAGTAGAATGAGTACTTGCTCCACCCAATTCTTCTGAAGTAACAGTTTCGTTGGTAACGGTTTTCACCACATTAGGTCCAGTTACAAACATATAACTTGTCTCTTCAACCATCATGGTAAAATCAGTCATTGCTGGCGAATAAACAGCTCCGCCTGCGCAAGGGCCCATGATAGCAGAAATTTGTGGAATTACCCCTGATGCTTGTACGTTTCTGTAAAAAATATCGGCATAACCTCCCAAAGAACGAACTCCTTCCTGAATCCGTGCACCACCAGAATCGTTAAGTCCAATGATAGGCGCACCCATTTTGACTGCCATATCCATAACTTTACATATTTTTTCGGCATGTGTTTCAGATAATGCACCTCCAAAAACCGTAAAATCTTGGGCAAAAATATAAACCAATCTTCCATTAATAGTTCCATATCCAGTGATAACTCCATCACCATAATAGATTTCTGCATCCATTCCGAAATCAGTAGTTCGGTGTGTAACCAACTTGCCAATTTCTTCGAAAGAACCTTCATCCAACAAATAATTAACACGCTCTCTTGCGGTTAATTTTTTCTTTTCATGTTGTTTTCCAATACGTTTTAAACCTCCGCCCAAATGAGCCTGAGCAATTTTATCGTTTAATACTTTAATTTTGTGTTCCATAATTTATTGAATTGGCAAGCGTAAAACTTTTTGATCTTCAAAATACTGTTTCAAAGCTAAAAGGGCAGCTATTTCAGCTTCTTTAACCTTTTGGACTTTTAATACTTCAGGTGAATAATATTTTTTTACAAAGTTGGTATCAAAATTTCCTGAACGGAAAGCTTCATGTTCAAAAACAAATTTCCCAAAAGGTAAAGTGGTCTCTACTCCTTCTATCTTGTAGTTTTCAATTGCTTTTAACATTAATTCTATAGATTCTTCTCGAGTCTTTCCATAAGTAATTAATTTAGATAACATTGGATCATAATAAATAGGAATATCCATACCTTGTTCAAAACCATTATCTACACGAATACCTTCGCCCACGGGCAATTGATATACATCCAAATGTCCAACGCAAGGTAAAAAATCATTTAAAGGATCTTCGGCATACACACGCAATTCCATAGCGTGACCTTTTATCTCTAAATCTTCTTGCTTGATAGTTAATGCTTCTCCACGAGCCACTCTAATTTGTAGTTCGACTAAGTCGGTTCCTGTAATCCATTCTGAAACAGGGTGTTCTACCTGCAAACGAGTATTCATTTCTAGAAAATAAAAATTATCCTTTTCATCATATAAAAACTCTACCGTTCCTGCTCCAAGATAATCACAAGACTTAGCAACAAGAACCGCTGCTTCCCCCATTTGTTTTCTTTTTTCCGGAGTCAAGACTGAAGAAGGAGCTTCTTCAATTACTTTTTGATGGCGTCGCTGAATACTGCATTCCCTTTCGAATAGATACAAAACATTGCCATGACTGTCAGCCATAATTTGGATTTCAATATGTCTTGAAGAAGCAACATACTTTTCTATAAAAACGGAACCATCACCAAAAGCAGCAATTGCTTCACTGATTGCTCTGTTCATTTGAGATTCGAAATCGCTTTCTTTTTCTACCACACGCATTCCTTTTCCACCACCACCTGCTGAGGCTTTAATCAAAATAGGAAAACCAATTATATTTGCAGTTTTCTTAGCTTCATCAATATCCGTAATAGCATGATCTACTCCGGGAACCATTGGAATGTTGTATTTCATAACCGCATCCTTGGCGGCTAGTTTACTTCCCATTATTTCAATAGCTTTTGATTTGGGACCAATAAAAATAATATTATTCAATTCACACTCTTGGGCAAATTCAGCATTTTCGCTTAGAAATCCATACCCTGGATGAATAGCATCAACATTTAATGATTTGGCTACTTCTATAATTTTACTCCCCAACAAATAAGATTGATTGGATGGAGATTCACCAATCCAAACGACTTCATCGGCAAATTTCACGTGAGGTGCATTTCTATCCACAGTAGAATATACGGCAACGGTTTTAATTCCCATTTTCTTGGCCGTTTTCATTACTCTAATAGCAATTTCTCCTCTATTGGCAACTAATAACTTTTTCATAATTATTCAAATTCAATTAATAGTTGTCCCTTATCCACTGCATCACCCATGTTAACCGAAATTGACTTGATGATTCCGTCCCTTGGAGAAAGAAAACTGTTTTCCATTTTCATAGCACCCAAAATGATTAAGCTATCATTTTCCATAACAGATTGTCCTACAACCACACTAATTTCCAAAATTAATCCAGGCATTGGTGCCTTAATAAAATTAATCTGTTTAGTGTGTCCTACTTCAAAACCCATTTCTTTTATCAAGATATCTAATGGATTTGAAATAGCAACATGATAAATGTTGTTATTCACCTTAACCGTATACTTTTTTTGATCGAAATCTGAAACAATAATTTCAGCTTTGTAAGGGAGATTTTGATGAAGAATATGAAATTTATTAGTTTCCAAACTCACGGCATCTAATTTTGAGATACTATCCTTTCCGAACTCAAACTGAAAAGTATCATTAACATTTACTTTATAAGGAATACTCATTTGCATCTATTTTATAGTGCAAAATTAGTTAAAGAAAACGTTTTCGTAGATGAAATTGGGAAGAATTTTGCTAAATTGATATAGTTATTTGAAAATATATTTTCACATCAATAATAACTTAGATTTTCTCAAAATATTCGAAGGTTTTGAATACCAAAACAATTCAATATCTTACAATGAATATTGAATCAAATAATTTTTTTATCAAAGAAGATGTGAAATGAATCTTCTCTAAATTTAAAAATATTTTTAGAAATAATTAATATTTATTTCTAAAAACATCGTCAAACATTTCAAATAATTTTTCTCTATTAATTGGTTTGGTTATGTAACCATAAAATCCAGAATTATAAATTCTAACTTCATCTTCGCTTGATGAATAAGCGGTTTGGGCAATTACAATTAATTCTGGTCGTATCACCTTTATTTTTTCCAATGCCTCAAAACCATTCATAATAGGCATTTTTATATCCATAAGAACTAAATCTATATTTGGATTATTAATACAGATATCTACAGCTTCTTGCCCGTTTACCGCTCTGATAACATTATAATTCCTGAGTTTTATTATTTTTTGAAATAACAAGAAATTAATATTATCATCTTCAGCGATTAAGATTGTCCCCTCTTCTTTCCCTTTTGAATCATCAGAACTCTTTATGGATCTCACTATAATTCTTTGTTCTTTATCATATTCCAGAGGAATTGAAAATGAAAAAATAGAACCTTCTTCAACTATAGATTCCAAGGTGATTGTTCCTCCCATCATTTCAACATAAGCTTTAGAAATGGCCAATCCTAAACCTAAACCACCAGCCTTAATTGATAAGTCGCTATCTATTCTTTTAAAACGATCAAAAATATATTTATGATTATTTTTATCTATTCCAAGTCCTGTATCTTGTATTTTAAAGATGATTTTGGCATTTTTATCGTCTACTTCATAACCAAAAGCAACATAGCCTTTATCAGTAAATTTAATAGCATTATTCACTAAATTAACAAGAACCTGCTTTAATTTAGTTTCATCAGAAATAATATTATAGGGAACAGACTGTTTGTTTTCAATTATTCTGAAATCTATCTCTTTAGATTTTGGAATAGTGATTTTTATGGTTTCATATAATTCATTGATGCAGGATTCTAAATTTATATTAGTCAAGTTAGGGGTAACTTGATTCGATTCAATTTTAGACATTTCAATAAGGTCATCAATGATTGAAACCAAATTTTTTCCACTTTTTTCGATTATTTTTAAATACTCTAATTTTTCTTCTTTATTTAATTTAGTATTAATTAGTAAATCCGTAAAACCATTAATGGCATTCATTGGAGTTCTAATCTCGTGTGATAAATTAGCAAGAAAAGATGATTTAAGCCTATCTCCTTCTTCCGCCTTTATTTTCGCATTAATTAACTCCTTTTTTTGTTCATTGTTTTCTTCAAAAAGGTTGCCTATATATCTAAATTCACCTGTAGTCGATTTCAATTCTTTTATTGATTTTCTATTTCCAGTTTCAAGAACATTTGTAATCAAATTCAGTGGAGAATAAACCCATTTTCTTGTAAAAATTAAATTAACTATAAAATTTATAAAAAAAGCAACGAAAATCAAATAGAGGATAGTTAGCATGTTTTCAAAATAAACATCAAAATCCCTTTTGAAAAATAAATTCGTTACCTTATTACCTTCACAGTCATTTAATACGATTGTCGCAAAAATATGATGTTTTTCATTTTCAGACTCTTTAACTTTATCAATAAAATTAATCTTTGAATTTGTTAAACTTTCTAAATTTAATAGGAAATTTTTATCCAAAAGTCTTGCTACAAAAAAATAGCCTGATGTTTTTGTCTTATTTTTAAAAGGATCATTCGATGGATGGATTGATGCACCAATAACTTCAACGATTCCCTCTGGAATTTTCATATAAAACCTGCTTAACCCAGATTTATTTAGATTTATCATCGCTTGTTTAGGAACAAAATCAATTGATTTTATTTTAGGCGAGGCTTTACGGATTATAAATTTTCCGTCTTGGTCGTAAGCCCCTAAATAATCTACTTTATATATTTCCTGCTCATTTCCGATGGTTTCATTAAACCATTTTGCATCTCTAGTCTTTATGAAATTTACAAACTCATCCCAATTAGTATCATTATTTATGGCAACTGTAATGGGTTTTGAATCTAAAATCAAAAAACTTTTTACTTCACTATAAAATTGCTCATTTGAAGCAGTATAAACTTGCTTTTCAACTTTTCTTGTATAAAAATAAAGAGCAGAATATAGGATTATAAAAAAGACACTTGATGAAAGAAACAAGAATAAAATTTTGGGGTAGGTTTTCTTTAATATGATTTTCATTTCATCAAAAAATTGAGGTACTTAAAAAAGAAATTAATCTAAAATAGATTCGTAATTAATCTACAAATCTAATTTAAAAAAGAAACATTTAGCCTATATTATCTTTTAATTAGTCTTATAACACTAAATTATCCTTGTAGACTATAAACAAACGAAATGCCTATATACATATTTTCTTAATAAAACTTTATAGCTAGAGGAAATAACACTTGAACCAATTATCTATTCAAAATTCAATGCTTATTTTTTTTGGCTTGTATGCAAATAAAAATCGAAAAGATCAAGATTCGATATGTATAAAATTAAAGTACGGATTTACGTCATATTAATTAAAAATGACAAAGAATTTATTATCTTTTTTTATAAAACTAACAATCCAAATTCCCTTAAAGTATTAACTGGTTTCGAATACCAAAACAATTCAAAATCTTCAAAACGAGTTTCAAAATCAGATTTTATATCCTGAAAAGTATAAATTTTAGAACTGTAAACCAAAAGTTTTTCAAGCATTTGAATCAGCCATTCTCCTTCCTTTTTGTAAGTTTGAATGGTAAAACTTTCTTTCTTGTCGTGAAAAGTCAAAGCCATAATTTCCCAAGAGTTTCCTTTTTTGGATTTCGTGAAATGTTCTACAAGTGGCTTTCCTCCTAGCCAAACAATTTTGGCAGTTGGTTTAATATTGAAATTTTCTTCTTCCTCTAAAGCATTGGCAATAAAATCGGGATGGATTTTTGTTTTTGGGATTTTGAAATCGAACCACTCCTGCAATTCATAATCAAAGCAAATGCCGTGCATAAAATTGAACAAGGATTTCTTTAAGCCAAAACTGAATTTATCGTGGTCGATTCCAGTTTTGTCAACATAATTAATGTCATTATTAGCAAAAGTTCCAATGGTTTCGGTTTCCTTCACAACTCCAAAATTTTCCGGATACATTCCCACAGGGCTGTGTGCTGTCATCGCAAATTGATGCCAAAAACCAGATTGCAAAACACCTACTTCAAACAATTGGCGAACCATTTCTAAACTATCAACAGTTTCCTGAACCGTTTGTGTTGGATAACCGTACATTAAATAGGAATGCACCATAATGCCGGCTTCAGTAAAATTCCTTGTGACTTTTGCTACTTGTTCTACAGTTACACCTTTATCAATTAATTTCAACAATCTGTCCGAAGCTACTTCGAGTCCACCAGAAACGGCAATACAACCGGAAGCTTTGAGCAACAAACACAAATCTCCAGAGAATCTTTTCTCGAATCGAATGTTGGTCCACCAAGTCACCACCAGTTTCCTGCGGAGTATTTCGATTGCCAAAGCTTGCATCAATTTTGGAGGAGCAGCTTCATCCACAAAATGGAATCCATTTTCACCTGTTTGAGCTATCATTTCCTCCATTCGATCACACAATAAATTGGCGGCGATGGGCTCGTAAATTTTAATATAATCCAATGAAATATCGCAAAACGTACATTTTCCCCAATAGCAACCGTGAGCCATCGTGAGCTTGTTCCATCGACCGTCGCTCCACATTCGATGCATTGGATTCACGATTTCAATAACCGAAATGTACTTGTCCAAAAGCAAATCAGAATAATCGGGTGTACCAACTTCTGATTGTTTGTAGTCACTGCGTATGGAATTATTTTTGTAAACTACTTTACCATTTTCGAGTAGAAAAGTTCTTTTGAATTCCAGATCCACAGGCTCAGTCTGACAAGCAGCTTTAACTAGTAATTCCACAGGTAATTCACCATCATCCAAAGTTATATAATCGAAAAACTCAAAAACACGAGCATCCGAAAGCGAACGCAATTCGGTATTTGGGAAACCGCCGCCCATCGCTATTTTGATATTTGGATAGTGTTTTTTTACATATTGAGCCGAACGAAAAGCGGAATATAAATTTCCCGGGAAAGGAACAGAAATCAGGAATAATTCGGGTTGAATGGTTTCGATTCTTTCCGTTAAAATCGAAAACAAAACTTGATCTATATAAGTAGGTTCCTCTTGTAAAGCCAAATATAATTCGTCGAAAGAATTAGCACTTCTTCCCAAACGTTCTGCATACCGACTGAAACCGAAATTGACATCCACACATTCCACAATAAAATCGGAGATGTCTTCGAGGTATAAAGTCGCCAAATGCTTTGCTTTGTCCTGGGTTCCCATTGTTCCGAAAGCCCAATCAGTATCTTCGAGTTGTGCAAAACGGGAAGCTTCCGGCAAGAAATCTTCCTGACAAATTTGCAATGCCAATGTTGGATTTTTCCCTTGTAGAAAAGCAATAACCGAATCAATAGTTTTGATGTATTCGTCTTGTAAAGCGAGAATTCTTTGGCTGTTGGGTGTTAGGTTTTGGGTTTTGGGTATAGTATGATTAAATAGATTTTCCAATCCTTCTTTCGAAAACAATTCTAAAATCACTTCGATACCTAAATCGGCTTGAGTAGAAGGAATGTTTTTAGTATTCAGAAAACCTTTGATATAGGCAGTTGCCGGATATGGTGTATTCAGTTGGGTAAATGGTGGCGTGATTAGAAATACTTTGGTTTTCAAAGAGAATTGTTTTGTGCAAAAGTAGGAGATATTTGGAGATTTTTTACAAAATGATTTCAAGGTTACTTTTTGCTATTTTAAATCTTTTTTCTAGTTCCCTTTTGTAGATATTTAGTTACATTTGTAGTCTCCAAATCATTCCAATGAGACGCATATTGTTTATTCTATTTTTATTTTTCGCAAGTTATTTATTTGCTCAAAACAAAAACCAATCCATTGGATTTAAAGAAAACAAAGGACAGATTATTGACCAGAAAGGAAAACCCAATCCTGATGTAAAATACCTTTTAAACACCAATGGATTGAATGTTCAAATTAAATCTAATGGGTTTTCGTATGACATTTATGAAACACAAAAGCATCTGGTAACCGAAAAGCAAAAAGCAAAACTTAGACCTATTTCATTTTCCGACAAAGACAAGAATACCACTCCAGAATATTCCTTAGAATACATTTACCACAGAATAGACATAGATTTTGTGAATTCGAATCCCAAAGTGGAACTAATTACAGAACAAAAATCGAAAGATTATGACAACTATTATAATGTACCCAATAAACCCGATGGTGTTTTGATGGTGCATCAATACCAACAAATTACATACAAAAATATTTATCCCAATATTGATGTTCTTTTCTCTATTCCAAAAGACAGTACTAAAGCAGTAGAATACAACTTTGTGGTTCATCCAAAAGGAAAAATTTCAGACATTCAATTGAAATTTAACGGAGCTAAAACAGAATTGGTTGATAATAAAATTCAAATGCAAGTTCGTTTTGGCGCAATGGAAGAAACCCTGCCAATGAGTTGGACAGAAGATGGAAAATGCAAAAAGGAGATTGCTGTAGGATATACCAAAATCAAGAAAAATGTGTATGGTTTTGAAAGTGTTGAAAACGTTTCTGGTAAAACGGTAGTAATTGATCCTGTACCTATACGGTTATGGGGGACTTTTTATGGGGGAGAAAAAGAAGAAAACACACTTTCTTTAGAAATAGACATAATTGGAAACTCTTATATTTGTGGACGTACCTCCAGTATGAATTTTATTGCAACCAGTAGTGCACATCAAAATAGTTTTGGCTCCTCAATTTATTATGGGCCTAATCTATATATTACAGATGGGTTTATCGCAAAATTTGATGAAAAAGGTAATAGACTATGGAGTACATTTTATGGAGGCAACGTGGACGATGATATTACAGACATAGCTATTTCTAATAATGGATTAATAGGTTTTTGTGGAAATAGTTGGAGTAACAATAATATTTCTACTCTAGGGAGTTTCAAAGATTTTAAATCTGGCTCTTATGGTGAAATGTATCTTGGGGTTTTAAATGCTAATGGAGTTCGATTGTGGGCATCCTACTATGGGAATGATAATGGAATAACTTTAGCAAATTGTATATTGGTTGATAAACAAAACTATTTTTATCTTTCAGGTACAACTACAAGTGATGCTTATATTTCAACTCCCAATTCATTCAAAGAAACAATAATTGACAATAATCGGTTTGATGGTTTTTTAGCCAAATTTGACCAAAACGGAAATAGAATTTGGGGAACATATTTTGGAGGTGATAAAGATGATTACATTGAAGATTTAACTATTGATTCTAATGATAATATAATCATAGTTGGGTACACTATCAGTACAAATGGAATTTCAACACCAAAATCTTTTCAACAATATTTATCATCAGATCAAAATTACGATGGGTTTATTACAAGTTTTACAAATAACGGTATTCAAAATTGGGGTACTTATTTTGGAAGCATTAAAGATGATAAGATTTTTAGAGTTAAAAACTTTAATAATACCCTTTATTTCAGTGGAACTACTAACAATAATGATCTAGCCACACCAAATGCTTTTGAAACCATAAATCAAAACGGATATTTTATTTCAAAATTCAACATTCAAAATCAAAAGAAGATTTGGTTGAGTTATAGTTCAGTAAAAATTACGGATTTCGATATCAATCAAAATGAGGAAATTTATTTAGTAGGAGAATCTAGCAACATAAGTAATATTGCAACTCCAAATGCTTTTAATCCCGTTAATATTGGATTTTCAAGTTTCATACGTAAAATAAATAATAATTGCGGAATAATTTGGGGGACTTATTTAGGAAGCCAAGGTTTTATAAATGAACCTTATATTAAATACTTAAATAATGATATTTTTTATGTTGCTGGTACTTGTTATTCATATTGGTCTTCGCCTCAATTCACTAATTATGGTTTAACAACTCCAAATTCATTTCAAGAAATATCAAATGGAAACCGTGAAGCTTACATAAATAAGTTCCAAGATTGTAACATTGCTTCTTTAGCATCAAGCAACTCTCCAATCTGCATTGGTAACACTATAGAACTAAAAGCATCTGGTGGAACAAATTACTCTTGGACAGGACCAAATGGTTTTACTTCATCAGACCAAAACCCAACAATAACTAATGCTTCTGCATTGAATACTGGCAAATATATCTGTAACATAACAGGAACCATCGGTTGCGACGGCATTGTAACTGTTGATGTTATAGTTGGGGACAATCAACCCGCCGTTCCAAACCTCGCAACACTCCCAACAATTACTGGAGATTGCAAAACCATAATTACCATAATCCCAACTGCTACAGATATTTGTGCTGGACTAATTACGGCAACGACTACCAGTCCACTTTCCTATAGTTTGAAGGGAACTTACACTGTAGTGTGGAATTATAATGATGGGACTGGAAATTCTGTTCCTCAAAACCAAACAGTTATCATTAGCCCTCAATCATTACCCACAGCAACTTCCCCACAAACTTTCTGTATTCAGCAAAATGCAACTATCAGGTCAATAACCATCACAGGTCAAAACATAAAATGGTACGATGCTTTAACCAATGGAAATCTTCTTGCCAATACAACTCCATTACAAAATGGAACAACGTATTACGCTTCTCAAACCATAAATGGATGCGAAAGTGACAGAATTCCAGTTCTAATAAACATTCAAAATACTGCAACTCCCTCAGCAACTTCTCCTCAAACTTTTTGCGCTAGCCAAAACCCCTCTTTAAATACTATTGTAATTACTGGAACAACTCTAAAATGGTATAATAGCTCGACCGATTTGAATGTTTTGCCGATTTCAACTCCTTTGCAAAATGGACAAATCTATTATGCAACACAAACTTTGAATGGTTGCGAAAGTCCAAGTAGATTAGCAGTAACTGTTGCACTCATTTCTACTTTACCCGCAAATAATTATGCTGAATTATTCTGTGATGATTTGAATGACGGAAAGGAAACCTTGAATTTAAGCAGTTACAATTCTAACATCATTTCAAATACAACCGATTATAGTTTCACTTATTACACTTCGCTTTCCGGTGCAGAAAATGAAACGGCAAGCAATAAAATAGCGAATTTCACCAACTATAAATTGGCTTTAGGAGACAATCAAATCTATGTTCGCATTAATTCAAATACGCCTTGTTATGCCATTGCCGAAATAAAATTGACCCTTTTTTCAAAACCCATTATCAATATCCAGGACATTGTGCCAATATGTGAAAATAATTCCATCACGATTGATGCAGGTGAAGGATTTGACAGTTATTTGTGGTCCAATGGAACAACGAATCAGACAATTTTAGTCGAAAATCCAGGCAATTTTTGGGTGACTGTAACTGATGATTATGATACTATTTCATGTTCAAGCACAAAAAACTTTGAGGTAAAGAAATCAAATAAAGCCACCATAAATTCTATTGAAACTAAAGACTGGACTGACAACGAAAATATAATCATAGTAAACATTGCTGCATCTAGTATTGGCAACTATGAATATTCAATTGATGGCTATAATTATCAAGACAGCAATCAGTTTACAGGTTTAAATAGTGGTAAATATACCGTTTTGGTTAAAGACAAAAATGGCTGTGGAACACCACCACCCTATGAGGTGTATCTATTAATGTTTCCAAAATTCTTCACTCCAAACGGTGACGGATATAACGACACTTGGAAAATTAAATTCTCGGATGTTGAAGAAGGTTTGACCATAAAAATATTCGACCGCTATGGCAAACTGATTAAAACTTTAGCGAATAATTCGAGCGAATGGAACGGGACATTCAACGGAACTGAACTTCCTTCCACCGATTATTGGTTTGTGGTTACAAGAGCAAACGGCAAAGAATACAAAGGGCATTTTAGTTTAAAACGTTAGTTCAACTTATTCCATTAAACTAAAACCCATTTTACTTCACAGTTTTCAACTCTTTAAATTTTATGTACGAATAGACAATGGGAACAATTGAAATTATTGCTGTAATGCTTATAAAAAAGTAAAAATTAATATTTTCAGGAATAACCAAATTAGAGATTACTATCAATAATCCGCCAACAATCCATAATTTCCCAGCTAAAATATGAGTTAGTTTCCAAACTTCTTCACTCTCTAATGTCCAAGGCGTTTTTATTCCAAGGAAATAATTTTGCTTGATTACTTTAAAGTAATTACCCAAAGCCATAAACAACAATCCTATCAAAACAAAAACCGTACTCGGGCTTGAAAGCGTTTGACTTTTAGACGAATGTATAATAAAAAGTGCCAAAACCGACATAAAACCAATTAAAACAAATTTTATTTGGTAATACTTCCCTCCCATTAATTCGATTCGCTTTTTGGGATCTATTTTCGGAATAACAAGCATTAAAACATAAGTAAGAACAGGTAATAAAAAGACTAATCCAATTAAAGAATATTTAGTTCCCCAATCGTCAATTTCGCCTTTGTAATTCCAGTGAATTGGTACTTTTTCGGGCAAACTATTCCATAAATAGGCCAAATAAATAAAAGGCAATAACACAAATCCAATAATTGGAAGTTCTTTTTTTAAAGTAACATTCATCATTTTATTTTTTAAAAGTTAAAATCCATTGCAAAACGTCTTCCATAATTGTAGTGTTTAAAGAGTAAATAACAAATTGCCCTTTTTTTTCGGAAGAAATTAAATCGGCACGTTTCAAAATATCCAAATGGTGAGAAATACTGGGTTTCGAAATATTAAAATAATCTGCTATTTCACCAGCAGACAAATCTTTAACTTTCAAAAGTTCCAGAATTTCTCTTCTTGTTGCGTCATTTAATGCTTTGAAAATAGCATTCATTGATTTTTGTTTATATATTTAGACAAATATCTAAATGTTTAATCAATAATCAAAGTAAAATTGGAATTAATTTAAAAATACGATTAAATCAAAATTGATGATCCTTTTTACGAATCAGCAAAAGCGAGAAGAAAGTCATCACCGCAGCAGCCGATAAATAATAACCCACATAGGTAATTCCATAATTTTTGGCAATCCAAATAGCGATTATGGGAGCAAAAGCAGCACCAAATATTCCTGCAAAATTAAATGTAAGTGAAGCACCAGAATAACGCACTTCTGTTGGAAAAAGTTCCGAAAGAAAAGTTCCTAACGGTCCGTAAGTCATTCCCATTAATGTCATTCCCAAACATAAAAATAATGTGATTAGAGTTGTATTTCCAGAACCAAGCAGCGAAGAAAAAAACAATCCAAAAATGGCAATGGCAATTGAAATTACAATCAGCACGAATCTTCGTCCAAATCTATCGGCTAAAACGGCAGATACAGGAATCGATATTCCAAAAAACACAACCGAAAAAAGCTGCATAATCAGGAAGTCACGTCTTGTGTAACCTAAATCTGAAGTAGCCCAACTTAAAGAAAAAACAGTCATCAAATAAAAAGTAACAAAGGTGGTAACTGCGGCAAGAGTTCCAAAAACAAGTTCGCGTTTGAACGACTTCAATAAAGTTACCAAAGGAATTTTTATCAGTTTTTTAGTTTCTAAAGACGCCAGAAAAGATGGTGTTTCGGTAATTTTCAAACGAATATAAAATCCAACCACCACTAAAATAGCACTTGCTATAAAAGGAATTCTCCAACCGTAATCAAAGAATTGCTTGTTTGTCAAAGTGTCGCTCAACAAAATGAAAGTTCCGCCGGAAAGCAACAAACCAATGGGTGCACCAAGCTGAGGAAACATTCCGTACCAAGCGCGTTTTCCCGGAGGTGCATTTTCTATTGCCAATAAAACAGCTCCACCCCATTCTCCGCCAAGTCCTAATCCCTGACCAAAACGGAAAAGCATCAATAATAAAGGAGCGGCAATTCCGATGCTGGCATAAGTCGGTAAAAAACCAATGGCAACGGTCGAGATTCCCATCGTTAACAAGGCAACAACCAAGGTGGTTTTTCGTCCAATTTTATCGCCATAATGTCCAAAAACAGCTGAACCAATTGGGCGCGCAAAAAAAGCAATAGAAAAAGTAGCCAGAGATTCAATCGTAGAAATCGTAGGATCAGTTCCAGGGAAAAACAATTGTGGAAATACCAAAACGGCTGCATTGGCATAAATATAGAAATCAAAAAACTCAATGGTGGTGCCAATTAAACTACCAAAAAGTACGTGTTTTAATGAATTTACCTTATCAGGATTAGAATTGTCTTTCATAGGAATATTATAATATTTCGATAAAAATGATGTTATTTTTCGAAAGTAACAAATATTTAGTTCCAATAATTTTTGGTAATTTAGCATCAAATAAAATTCATTATGCCAACTGACTGTATTAGCTATCAAAATTCTGGTTATTTCTCGCCTCTGATGAATGATTATTTAGACCAAAAACCTAATTTGCAGTCACTTTACAATCGGTTTCCATATCTTGAAAATTTTGAAGCACAAATTCAGGAAAAACAAGAAAATTTTAATGCTAAAAACAGAACAGTTTTAGTTTCAGTTTTGAAAGAACAATATTCAAAAATTTCATCTTCAGATTTAACCAAACAAAACATTGAAGCACTATTAAGCTCAAGTACTTTCACAATTACAACCGGTCACCAGTTGAATTTATTTTCCGGTCCTTTGTATTTTTTGTACAAAATAATTTCGACTATCAATTTAGCAAAGGAATTAAAGACTAAATATCCTTCACACCACTTTGTTCCCATTTATTGGATGGCAACCGAAGACCACGATTTTGAAGAAATTAATTATTTCAATTTCAAAAGTCGAAAATTCCGCTGGAACAAAGAAAGTAAAGGGCCTGTTGGACGATTATCCACTGAAGGTCTAGCTGATTTTTTTGAAGTGTACGAACGTGAACTAGGTTCCGGAACTAATGCTGATACCATTAGAAAACTTTTTCAGGAAGCGTATTTATACCATTCCACTTTGGCTGATGCCACTCATCATTTGGCAAACGCTCTTTTTGGTCAATATGGTTTAGTTATTCTCGACGCCGATAATCAAGATTTAAAACAAGCTTTTATTCCTTATATAAAAGAAGAATTAGTACGGCAAACTTCCTATAATAAAGTTATTGAAACGACCAAAAAACTAAAAAACTATACTATTCAGGTCAATCCAAGAGAAATCAATTTATTTTACCTGGAAGACAATTTGCGAGCACGTATTATTTTAGAAAAAGGAAAATACAAAATAAACAATACCAAAATAGAATTCACGGAAAGCGAAATTCTTTCTTTATCAGAAAACCATCCCGAGAAATTTAGTCCTAACGTGATTATGCGTCCGTTATATCAGGAAGTGATTTTACCCAATTTATGCTACATTGGCGGAGGCGGAGAAATCGCGTATTGGCTCGAACTGAAATCTTTTTTCGATGCGGTAAAAGTTACTTTTCCAATACTTTTGCTGAGGAATTCTGTGGTATTGGCAACCGAAAAACAGGTCGCAAAAGCAGACAAATTAGGATTAAGTTGGAAAGATCTATTTTCCAAACAAAATGATTTGGTCAATGCTAAAACAACGCAATTGTCTGAATTTCCTATCGATTTATCGATTCAAAAAGAACACCTTCGAAAACAATTCGAAAGCTTATATGAAATTGCACTTCAAACCGACAAATCCTTTATTGGTGCTGTAAAAGCACAGGAAGCCAAACAAATAAAAGGCTTAGAAAATCTGGAAAAACGTTTGCTGAAAGCTCAAAAGCGGAAATATTCTGAAACTTTAGAGCGAATTATTGATTTACAAAACGAATTGTTTCCCAATCAAAGTTTGCAGGAACGCCAAGCTAATTTTTCGGAATTTTATTTAGAGAATGGAGAGAATTTAATAGAAAAATTAATACTGAAACTAAAACCTTTGGATGCTAATTTCGAAATACTAACACTTCGTTAAAAAAAGAAAAGAATATTCAATTTTAACCAAAAAACCTATGATTAAAGAGCGTTTAACTTCACTAGATGTATTCAGAGGCTTTACTATAATGATGATGACCATTGTCAATAATCCGGGAAGTTGGTCGTCTATTTATCCACCTTTGGAACACGCAGAATGGAACGGTTGCACCCCAACTGATTTAGTTTTTCCCTTCTTTATATTTATAATGGGAACGGCAATTCCTTTTGCTATGCCGGCAAAAGTGTTTGGTCCGGCTACCTTCAATAAAATAATGGTACGCTCACTGAGAATATTTTGCTTGGGATTATTCCTGAATTTTTTTAGCAAAATTGAACTTTTTGGATTGGAAGGAATTGCGTTATTAATAGGTAAATTAGTGCTGACTTTTGCAGTAGCTTATGCATTGCTGGGAACCTTTAGCACAAAAATTAAAATGGTTTTGGCCTTTTCTGTTCTAGGTATTTTACTCTTTTTAGCTTACAGCGGAATCGAAGCCTATCAGGATGTCAGAATTCCTGGAGTTTTACAACGAATCGGGATTGTCTATTTCTTCACATCACTAGTCTATTTAAAGGCAAATCTGAAAACACAAATCTTGGTGGTTGCATCGCTTTTACTAATTTATTGGGGTTTAATGACACTCGTACCCATTCCAGGAATTGGAGCAGCAAATCTGGAAAAGGGAACCAATTTATCAGCTTATATCGACGGTCTGTTCTTAAAAAACCATATGTGGAGTCAGTCAATAACTTGGGATCCGGAAGGAATTTTAAATACGATTCCGGCAATCGCTTCCGGTATAATGGGAATGCTGATTGGACAAGTATTGAATCAGTCGTTGCCGAAACTTGAAATCGTCAAAAAAATGAGCGTAATTGGACTTGTTTTAGTAATCCTTGGATTAATCTGGAACATCGTTTTTCCAATAAACAAATCACTTTGGACCAGTTCACATGTTATATATACAGCCGGATTAGCAAGCCTTTGCCTTAGTTTATTATATTATATAATTGAAATTGCTGATTATAAAAAATGGACTAAATTGTTCTTAATTTGGGGCGTGAACCCAATGATTGTGTTCTTTTTTTCAGGAATAATTCCCAGAGTACTCACGATGATAAAAGTGGAACACCCAGGAATTCCGAATGAACCATTAGGCTTTCAAAGCTATTTTTATAATTATGGTATCACTCCTTATTTCGTAAACCCAATGAATGCCTCTTTGGCTTATGCACTGATTTACGCTATTTTTTGGTCATTTATTTTATGGATTTTATATAAAAACAAGTTGATATTCAAAGTGTAATATTTAGAAACATCTTTATTAATACCAAATAACAAGCATTTTCTTGTTGATTTATTAAAATCAATTCATAAAAAAGTCTATTTTTGCACAAAATTTAAAAAAAATAAAAAAAATGGCAACAAATAGAACTTTTACAATGATCAAACCTGATGCGGTTGAAAACGGACACATCGGAAATATATTGGCAATGATTACAAATGCAGGTTTCAAAATCGTTTCATTGAAACTAACACAATTAACTATTGCTGATGCAAAAGCCTTTTATGCTGTTCACGCTGCAAGACCTTTCTACGGAGAATTAGTAGAATTTATGACTCGTGGACCAATCGTTGCCGCAATTTTAGAAAAAGAAAATGCTGTTGAAGATTTCAGAATTTTGATTGGAGCAACAAATCCAGCTGAAGCTGCTGAAGGAACTATCCGTAAAGCATATGCCACTTCTATTGGCGAAAATGCAGTTCACGGTTCTGACAGTGATGAAAATGCAGCTATCGAAGGTGCTTTTCATTTTGCAGGAAGAGAGCAATTCTAGTATTCAGATAGCAGATTTCAGATAGTAGAACGCAGTTGGAAATCTATAAAATACAAATCCCATCCCGATTTTTTTATCTGGATGGGATTTTTTATTTCTGAAATCTGCAAACTGAAACCTGCAAACTGATTATCTCAAAACAACATCTTTAACAACATCACGTCGCAATTCTTCGTTAATCATAGCAACAATTTTTGACTTCCCATGGCTTAATTCTTCCCTCAAAACCGCCGAAGAAAGCTCTACATACAAAGTACTTCCTTTTAAAACCACATTCTTGGTATAATGATTTACGCCATTGCCCATAAGATTTTTCCAAGCATCTTTTACATCGATTTGGTCCATTCCGGGTTGCAGTTTGTTGACTTGGATAATTTGTTTCAAAACATCACCAACAGTACTTTGATTATTTAATCTTTTTGCCATCTCCTTCTAAATTTATTGGTGCTGCTTTTTTATAATGATATTCCTTATTCTCGGCATTTTTAAAAACCAATTTATCCTTGGAAATCGCAATCAATTCCTCAGACCATTTGGCATATGGAGTTGCATAATCCAAGAAAACTTTATCATTTTCAAATCGGACAGCCACATCTTCTTGTGAATCATTCACTAAAAAAGTACCATCCAATTGTGGCATCACTTTCTTCCTGAAACCAGTATTGTTTTTGCCCATTTCGAAATAATCGTAACTCTCGTTTATGGTGTAATTTTTATCTTTTTCCTGGTCAAAAACTACTTTCTCAATTTCCCAATAGCCATTAATTTTGGGTATATCTGATGGCACAATCTTTTGCTGACAAGAAATAAAAAGAAATGAAACGAATAAAAATCCAACTATATTCTTCATCTATGATATATTTTTTTAGATTGTCATTGCGAAGAATGAAGCAATCTGCTAGGGTTTTTGAATCAAAAAGACTTATTCTTTTCTCCCACAAAGTTAATCTTCTTAAGCTCAAATAAAAGAAAAATAAATAAAACTCGTTAAACTATTTTGTATATTTTTGGTCTTACCGTTCAAAACAATTCACTATAATATGACTAAAATAATTTATAGTTTACTAATCGCATTCTTGTATATCAGTTGTAGTTCTGAAAACGTACAACCGATACCTCCTTCAACAGAAACAATGTATTTCCCTCCAGTAAACGGCAATGTATGGGAAACAAAATCAATCGCAAGTCTGGGTTGGAAACAAACAGCCGTACAACCACTTTTGGATTATTTAGAACTCAAACATTCAAAAGGTTTTATCATTTTGGTTAACGGAAGAATTGTTTTGGAAAATTATTTCAACGGACATTCCGCTTCGACGAGTTGGTATTGGGCAAGTGCTGGCAAAACCTTAACGTCAACAATCACTGGGATTGCACAACAGGAAGGTTTGATAAACATCAATAACAATGTTTCTGACTATATTGGAACGGGCTGGACGAGTTTGCCATTGGCAAAAGAAAATTTAATTACAAATAAGCATTTGCTAACCATGACTTCAGGTTTAGAAGATATTGCCAATGGTGATGCCGTTGATCCTGCTAGTCTAACCTATAAAGCTGATGCAGGAACTCGCTGGGCGTATCATAATGTTTATGTAAAATTGCAAGATGTCATTGCTCAGGCAAGCAGTCAAAGTTTTGAAAACTATTTCAATTCAAAACTAAAAACCAAAATTGGAATGGATGGATTGTGGTTTACTACCGGAAACAATTCAGTTTTTGCCAGTACAACACGAAGTATGGCTCGTTTTGGTTTACTAATGATAAACAAAGGAAAATGGGAAAACGACATAATTTTAAATGAAAATTATTTCAATGAAGCTACAAATACATCACAAAATATCAATCTTTCTTATGGCTATTTGTGGTGGCTGAACGGGAAAACAAGTTATCATTTGCCACAATCCCAACTACAACTACCCGGGAGTATAATTCCTTCAGGACCAAATGATATGTTTATGGCTTTGGGTAAAAACGACCAAAAAATCTACGTGATTCCCAGTAAAAAAATGGTAGTCATTAGAATGGGTGAGGCCGCTGACAGTGTAAATCTGGCTTTATCCAGTTTTGATGATGTGCTTTGGCAAAAAATAAATGCTTTATACCAATAGAAATATTATCTATTATTTCTTCTTATAAAAAACCCAACAATAAAGAAAATAGCACCAAAAAATAGCAAAATATAATACAACACCATGTTTTTATCTCTGACAACATTTGACAAAACAAAGCATATAACACTCACTAAGTAAAGGTAAATTGGCGGAATATTTTTTATAGAAGTAAAATTCATTGAACTGTTATTTAAAGAAACTATCTACGAATTCATATTTGTTAAACACCTGTAAATCTTCTATTCCTTCCCCTACTCCAATGTATTTTACTGGAATTTTGAATTGATCTGAAATCCCAATAACCACTCCGCCTTTGGCAGTTCCGTCAAGTTTTGTGACTGCAAGTGAAGTCACTTCGGTAGCAGCAGTAAATTCTTTGGCTTGTTCGAAAGCGTTTTGTCCTGTTGAGCCATCAATAACCAATAAGACATCGTGTGGCGCATCAACAACAACTTTTTGCATCACGCGTTTCACTTTTGTCAATTCGTTCATCAGGTTGATTTTATTGTGCAAACGTCCCGCTGTATCAATAATAACAATGTCGGCATTTTGAGCAACTGCTGATTGCAATGTATCAAAAGCTACTGAAGCCGGATCACTTCCCATATTTTGTCTAACGATGGGAACACCAACTCTGTCAGCCCAAATTTGCAATTGGTCAATTGCTGCTGCACGAAAAGTATCGGCTGCGCCAAGAACAACTTTATAACCTGCTTTTTTGAATTGGAATGCTAGTTTACCAATAGTAGTGGTTTTCCCCACACCATTGACACCAACAACCATCAAAACATAAGGTTTTGTATTACTTGGAATAACAAATTCAGTAGCTTCTCCGGAATTAGTTTCTGAGAGTAAACCTGCAATTTCTTCGTGAAGAATTTTATTGAGTTCTTCTGTTCCAAGGAATTTATTTTCAGAAACGCGTTTTTCTATTCGGGTGATGATTTTTAGAGTTGTATTCACACCAACATCCGAAGAAACAAGTATTTCTTCCAGATTATCCAGAACCTCGTCATCAACCTTTGATTTTCCTGCAACGGCTTTGGTTAACTTGGAAAAGAAAGATGCTTTTGATTTCTCTAGTCCTTTATCTAGCGTTTCTTTTTTCTCTGAAGAAAATATTTTTTTAAAAAAACTCATTATGGTATATAATTTACGGTATGCAATTTACGAACGGGTTATTCAAAATTATTAATCTATTGTAAATTAGATCATACGATGACAGCAATCCATTTCGATGGTAAATATAAAAAATAAAAAAGCTACTTCCGAATGAAAGTAGCTTTTCTATATAATGCGATTGTTAATTATTTCTTTTTCAAGAACTCATCAACTAATTCAGGTGCCATAATAGATTCTACGAATGTATATGCGCCAGATTTTGGAGATTTCACCATTTTGATGGCTTTTGATAATCTCTTAGAAGATGTCTGTAAGGATGCTACGGTTTTCTTTGCCATGATTCAAATGTTATTTATGTTTTAAAAAAATCTCCAAATGTGATTCATTTGAGATTTAGAATAAAATCTCTAATTATTATTTAATTTCTTTATGAACTGTTACACGTTTCAAGATTGGATTAAATTTTTTAATCTCTAATCTGTCTGGAGTATTTTTCTTGTTCTTTGTTGTGATGTATCTTGAAGTCCCTGCAACACCTGATGTTTTGTGTTCAGTACATTCTAAAATTACCTGGATTCTATTTCCTTTACTTTTCTTTGCCATCTTGATATATATTTAGAAATGGATTATTTAATAAATCCACCTGCTTGTGCTTTTTTCAAAACTGCAGTGATTCCATTTTTATTAATTGTTTTTACCGTAGATGCAGCTACTCTTAGAGTAATCCATCTATCTTCTTCTGGAAGATAAAAACGCTTTTTAACTAAGTTAACAGAAAATTTTCTCTTAGTTTTATTCATAGCGTGAGAAACGTTATTTCCTACCATCGCTCTTTTACCTGTAAGGTCGCAAACTCTTGACATTATCTTATCTTTTATCGTTATTCAAATCGAGGGTGCAAAGAAAAGAAAAATAAACCTATTTAGCAAAAAAATTATTGCACATTTTTTAAAATTTCTTTCCGCAACATTTCTAAACTCTTCATCACTGTTCTATCTATCACTTTTTCACGGGGTTGACCAAAATTAAATTCTTCAATTATTACTTCATTTGGTGTTGCCAATGCTATAAAAACAGTTCCAAGCTCGGCTTTCGAATCTCCTTTTGATGGTCCGGCATTTCCAGTGGTGGCAATAGCATAGTCGGTTTTCATTATCTCTTTGACATTAATTGCCATTTGTTTTGCCACTTCAGCACTTACCACAGAATGTTCTTTGATTAAATCTTCTGAAAGCCCCAAAACAGATGTTTTTATTTCAGTAGCATACGTAACTACACTTCCTTTAAAATAATTTGAAGCACCAGAAACGGATGTCAAAACCTGAGCGATTTTTCCTCCTGTACAACTTTCAGCAGTCGAAATCGTTTTGTTTTGTTGCGTCAGAAGCCTTCCTAAAACTGTTTCAAGCGTTTCATCATCATCAAAACCTACTATAAAATTTCCAATTATTTTAGATAATGAGATTACATTTTCTTCAATGTATTTTTCTAAAATTTCTTTATCAGCTCCACGAGCAGATAGTCGCAAACGCACACTTCCTAGACTTGGTAAATAAGCTAATTTTATAAACTCTGGCAAATCATTTTCCCAATTCTCGATGGTTTCTGACAATAAACTTTCACCAATTCCATAGGTCAAAATCGTTTTATGGATGATGTAAGGTCTTTTATATTCGGCAACAATCTTTGGTATGATTTCGTTTTCAACCAAATATTTCATCTCGAAAGGGACTCCCGGAAGCGAAATAAAGACAGTATTTTCTTTTTTTATCCACATTCCTGGTGCTGTTCCCACTTGATTGTGAAGTACAGTGCATTTTGAAGGAACTAAGGCTTGATCTTTATTAATTTGTGTGATAGCGCGTTTGTAAAAACCCTCAATAAGTTTCGTGACGTGCTGGAGAACCTCATCATTAAAAACAAGCTGGTCTTCAAAATAATCGCAAAATGTTTTTTTGGTAATATCATCCTTGGTTGGCCCAAGTCCACCAGTAATAACAACTAAATCGACTGTATTTTGGAACTTTGAAAAGGTTTCCAGAATGTGTTGCTTGTTATCACTAATTGAAATCATTTCGTGAATTTCAACACCGATTCTGTCTAATGATTTGGCAATAAAAGCTGAATTTGTATCGACAATTTGTCCTATTAAAATTTCGTCGCCTATAGTAATTATGGCTGCTTTCATTTTAGATATTAATTTAGTCTGGAATTATTGAAATAGAAAAAATATTAAAAAAGTTTTAATTTGAAGAAATCAAAAGGCAATCTATAAATCAAAATCTTTTTTCAACTCTTTTATAGCATCCTCCACTTGATGTTTGACACTCTTAAACGTTTCTTTTATTTCTTTCTTTTCGCCTTCCGCTTTTGTCCAAGCTTCGACTTGAAGAATTTCTTCAAAAGCCACTTTTAAACCAAGTAGATCGAGTGATGGTTTAACTTTATGTGCATAAGAATAAGCATGTTTATGATCTTTCTTTTTAATTCCTTCTTTGATTTCCGCTAAGTCTTCAGGGATTTCAGTGACAAATAACGTTACTATTTGGAGAACAAATTCCGGATCGTTATCTGAAAGTGCGTACACTTTTGCTAGGTTGTAATGTAGTGCCATTATTTTATTTTTATACTAAATAGTTTATGTCCTTCTAAAAATCCTTCCAAGAAATCTTCTGATTTTACAGCTGCAACTCCTTCTGGAGTTCCGGTAAAAATAATATCACCAATTTTTAAAGTAAAATATCGAGAAATAAAGGAAATTAGTTCGTCAATCTTCCACAACATGTGACTGGAATTGCTTTTTTGAACGGTCTTATTGTTGTTCGTCAATTCAAAAGTAATATTTTCTAATGAATTAAATTGACTTTTTGGCAAAAATTCTCCTATGACTGCTGAACCATCAAACGATTTCGCTTTTTCCCAAGGCAATCCTTTAATTTTTAATTGTTCTTGTACGTCTCGTGCCGTGAAATCAATTCCCACACTAATTTCATCATAATACTTGTGAGCAAACTTGGCATCAATGTGTTTTCCAACTTTGTTTATTCGAACAATAATTTCTATTTCGTGATGAATATCCTGCGAAAAATCAGGAATCACAAAAGGATGCTGTTTTAATAATACTGCCGAATCGGGTTTCATAAAAATAACAGGTTCCGTTGGCCTTTCATTTTTCAACTCTTCAATATGATTGACGTAATTTCTCCCGATGCAGATAATTTTCATATTCTTAAATTCAAAAAATTAATTCAATTTAGTATTTAATTTTCTCAACTTGATTGCCGTCAAAACTTTCTTAGTGTATAAAGGAAAATCCGCGTTTTGTATCCAACTGAAATAACCCGGCTCTGTTTCTAAAACCTTATCTACTTTTACTCCTTTGTGTTTTCCAAAAGCAAAAATTTCGTCGCCATCTTCATCAAAAGCAATCATTCCGGCAAAATCGGCAATTTTTTTTCTGGTAGTAAATTCTGATAATGATTTTATGTCGTTTTCAAGTTCCGGATATCGATCTAATTGGGCTAACATAATTTCATATGTTGCCATTGTATCAGCTTCTGCAGAATGGGCATTTTCGATTTTTTTATTACAATAAAATTTCAAAGCTGCGCTCAAAGTTCGTTCTTCCATTTTATGAAAAATAGTCTGGACATCTACCGAAACTCGGTTTTTCATGTCAAAATCCACTCCGGCACGAAGCAATTCTTCAGCTAATAATGGAATATCAAAACGATCCGAGTTATAACCCGCCAAATCTGAATCTTTAATCATATTGTAAACCTGTGAAGCCAATTCGTTGAATGTTGGTTCGTTAGCTACTTTTTCATTGCTGATTCCGTGAATGGCCGTAGATTGAGGAGGAATTGGAATAGTTGGGTTGACCAACCAGGTTTTGCTTTCTTTATTTCCGTTAGGAAAAACTTTGAAAATTGATATTTCAACAATTCGATCTTTAGCGACATCAATTCCGGTGGTTTCTAGGTCGAAGAAACAAATTGGTTTATTAAGCTTGAGCTCCATTTTTTAATTTTAGAATGACAAATATATCTTTTTGAACTTACCGTTCATCGATTGTTTAAAAAAGTTTTGGACAAAATTAAAAAACCCAACAAGTCGAAAAACAGTCGGGTTTAAGTATTAAAATTTACTTCATATTAAAAATCGCTATCTGCATCAAAAGCTTCAAGATAATCCGCAACGCGTTTTACAAAACTTCCACCCAATGCACCATCTACAACACGATGGTCATAACTGTGAGAAAGGAACATTTTTTGGCGAATGCCAATAAAATCTCCTTCGGGAGTTTCGATAACTGCTGGTACTTTTCGAATTGCGCCAAGAGCCAAAATTCCCACTTGCGGTTGATTGATAATTGGCGTTCCGAAAACACTTCCGAAAGTCCCCACATTAGTTACAGTATAAGTTCCACCTTGTGTATCGTCTGGTTTAAGTTTCCCTGCTTTTGCCCTGCCTCCTAAATCATTCACAGCTTTTGCCATTCCAACTAAATTCAATTGGTCTGCATTTTTAATAACCGGAACAATTAAGTTTCCGTTTGGCAATGATGCCGCCATTCCAAGGTTTATATTTTTTCTTTTTATGATAGTGTCACCATCAACAGAAATATTCATCATTGGGAAATCTTTCAAAGCTTTGGCAACCGCTTCCATAAAAATTGGAGTATACGTTAGCTTCTCGCCTTCTCTTTTTTCGAATGCAGTTTTTACTTTTTCTCTCCATTTCACAATATTCGTCACATCGACTTCTATGAACGATTGAACGTGAGCTGAAGTTTGCACCGACGCCACCATATAACCTGCAATCAGCTTGCGCATTCTGTCCATTTCTATAATTTCGTCTCCACCGTTTATAGAAACTGGAGTGACTGTCTGTGACTTATTAATTATAGTTTGCTGCTGAAGAGCTGGTTTTACTGACTCGATTGCATTTGGCGTTTCAGCCCCTTTATTTTTTATATAATTTAAAATATCTTCTTTAGTAACTCTTCCTTCTTTTCCTGAACCTGAAATATTTTCTAATTCAGCAACCGAAATACCTTCTTCTTTAGCAATGTTTTTTACCAATGGAGAAAAGAACTTTTCAGAAGATGAAAAATTAATTGGAGTTGAAACTGTTTCTTTGGCGATTTCAATACTTTTTTCAATTACTTCCACCTCAACTGGAGCAGCAATTTCTTGATTTGGAGTTTCTGAAACGGAATCGACTTCGGTTTCAATAATTGCAATAGTTTGCCCTACCTGAACCAAATCATCTTTTCCAAATAATTGCTCCACTAAAACACCTGAAACTTCGCTTGGCACTTCGCTATCGACTTTATCAGTAGCGATTTCAAGCACAGCTTCGTCGGCTTCAATT
>NZ_JAYWCK010000046.1:0-13434 GCF_043780635.1 Flavobacterium sp. | reverse complement strand
CATTTTAAATTACAAATTACAGACTTCAATTATTAGACTTAAAATCTTTTATTTAATATAAATTATTTCTTTAGTAAGATACTGTTTTCCTTGATATTGCCACTCCATATTGATGTCCCAGCGTCCGCCAACCAATCTTTTTGCAGGAACAAATAAAGAAGAACCTGAAAGTGAAATAGGAACGACAAAATCAAAGTTTTTGTTGGATGGCCTGTAAAAAGAAACATTCCCCTTGATGTCTTTTGGAATATAGACTTCTGGAAAAATAATTGTAATTCCTTCGGAAGTATTTGATATTACAGGCTTTTGAGCCAAATCAGTTGCATTTTGAACCCGAACCATTTCATCACCAAATTTTGCATCGTGTTTGTAATATTCTTCTACAACCAATTCGTTGTCGTATTTAGAATTGGATTGTACACTTAAAACAAAATATAAAATAAAGGTAATAAATAATGCAAATGCAATTACAATTCCTGTTCCCCAATTAATTTTCATGCTGTACTATTTGTTTAGAGTTTATAAAGTTAATCAAAACTTCTTGGACTTAAAAAACTAGTTCTACTGGTTTCAATTTTTTTATTGCCATCATAAACTTCAATTTCAAGTTTTGTTTTGTCGTCTTCCAATAAATTTTGATTGATTTCGATAAATAAAGTTCCGTTTTTCATTCCTTGTTTTGGCACTTTTAAATCTTGTTCGCCCACTACTTTCAGCGTTCCTTTTATTCCAACCAGTTTAAAGTGAATGTCATTGAAATCATTACTTGTTTTGTTAATAATTTTAAACGTATAAATATTACTGATATTATCTCCTTTATGTTGAAACAATTGTCCTGGAAGTCTCAAAATAACAGCTTCGACATCAGTTCGCAAGAACAACAATCCAGCTAATATACCAATAAGAATAAACAAAACAGCTGAATAGCCTTTCATTCTTGCAGTAAATTTGAACTTGGAATTTTTTTCTATTTCATCTTCCGAAGCAAAGCGAATCAGTCCTTTTGGCAACCCAACACCTTCCATAATCGTATCACATTCATCAATACAAGCTGTGCAATTTACACATTCTAATTGCGTTCCGTTGCGAATATCAATTCCTGTTGGACAAACATGTACACATTGTTTGCAGTCAATACAATCCCCTTTTCCCGAGGCTGCCCTGTCTTCTTGTTTATTGAATTTGGCTCTGCCCAATTCCTTTTCTCCTCGAACAAAATCATAAGCAACATTGATCGATTTATTATCTAATAATACTCCTTGTAATCTTCCGTACGGACAAGCAATAATGCATACTTGTTCTCTAAACCAAGCAAAAATAAAATAGAAAACTCCTGTGAAAATAAACAATGAAATTAAAGTACTTATATGATTTTCTGGCCCTTCCTCAATCATTATGATTAATTCGTCACTGCTGATAAGATAAGCGAGAAAAACATTGGCAATCGCAAAAGAAATTATTAAAAAGATAGACCATTTAAATGCTTTCTTCCTGATTTTTTCCGCATTCCATTCTTGTTTTTCCAAACGGATTTGCGCTCCGCGATCGCCTTCAATCCAGTATTCAATTCTGCGGAAAACCATTTCCAGAAATATGGTTTGCGGACAAATCCATCCGCAAAATATTCTACCAAAAATTACTGTAAATAGAATTACGAAAACAACGCCAACAATCATAGAAATTACAAAGAGGTAAAAATCTTGTGGCCAAAATGGAAACCCGAAAATATTAAATCTTCTTTCCAAAACGTTGAACATCATAAATTGATTGCCATTAATCTTTAGGAAAGGATTTGCAACCAGAATAATCAACAAAAAGTAACTAACCCACTTTCTATATTCGTAAAATCTACCGGAAGGTTTTTTAGGGAAAATAAATTTTCTGTGTCCTTCTTCATCAATTGTTCCAATAGTATCTCTGAAAGCTTCGTCCGGTAATTTTGACATTTTAATGGGTATTTATTAAATCATAAAATCTTTGTCAAAGTTAGTGACTTTGACAAAGATTATGAGCTTAAAAACTGTTTATTAGTTTTTAAATTTATTTCTTTACTGCGGTAGTGTCTATAGTTGCAGGAACAGCAGCGGCAGTTTTAGGTGCATTTGGATCAACCCAAATTTCTCCATCCGGAGCTTTTGGATTAACAGGATTGCTTCCTCTTAATGACAGCACATAGCTTGCAACTTCTTGCATCTGTTTAGGTTTCAAAGTTGCTTTCCAAGAGATCATACCTTTTCCGTCACGACCACCATTTACTAGAGTGTGAAAAACATTTTTAATTCCACCACCCAAAATCCAATTATCATCAGTTAAGTTTGGTCCAATTTGCCCTCCAGCATCTGCTCTGTGACAAGGAATACAATTAGCGGTAAAAATAGCTTTTCCTGCAGCTAGATCTGCAGGAGTAGTTAATAAAGTAACTGTGTTTTCATCCATTAAATCAGGAGCTGTTTTCTTGTATTCAGCAATATCAATTTGGGCTTGAGCCATTTCTTTTTTAAGCTCCATTTCCTGATTGTCGCCTCCCATAACCTCAAATCGAACAAGGTAAACCACTGCAAAAATGATACAACCGTAGAACAAATATACCCACCATGGTGGCAAACTATTGTCTAATTCCTTGATACCATCATAATCGTGATCTAACAATAATTGCCCTTCATTTTCAATTGGAACTGTTTTAGTTAGGAGTTTTATTAGATTCTTATACCAAGCACTCTCTTTAAAACTAACACTTGAAGTTTCTCCTAATTTTGCTTTTTGTTCTTCGGTTAACAATTGATACGTAATTGTATCAACTGCATTAACAGTGATTTCTATTGCTATCAGTAGAAAAAGGAATACTAATAAAAATAGGGAAACCATTGGGAACTTTATAAAAGCAGGTTGACTTCCTGAGTCAATGAAATATTCCATTGCAGCAAAAACCGCAAAGAAAATAACCAGAACTCTTATGTATGCCGGGATCAATTTTTTCATTTTTATATATTTTGAAAATTATATTTTTAATTATTTTTTAATCGTTCAAAGGAATTTGACTCATTTCATCAATTTTATCTTTCTTGTATGAGAAAACCCATAGACCAAGTCCAATAAAAAAGGCAAAGAAAATCAATAATGAAATTATTGGATAGGTCTCGATTCCTTCGATAGTTTCCAAATTATGTTTTATTTGCTCGAACATAACTACTATTTATTAGAGTTGTTTTTCACTTTGATGTCAGTACCAAGTCTTTGAATGTATGCGATTAAAGCAACGACTTCTCTTTCATTCATAGGAACAAATTTTTCTCCTCTTGCTTCCGCTTTTTTCTTGCTTGCATCATAACTTTTTACAAAGTCAGGATCATTTTTCAAACTTTCTTCGATTTTCAAAGCTTGCGCTCTCAAATCTTTCTGTCCATTAGTAATTTGTTCATCAGTATAAGGAACTCCAAGTGTTTGCATTGCTTGCATTTTCTTTTCGGTCATTGAAATATCCATCGCTTCATTGGCAAACAACCATTTATAAGAAGGCATAATTGATCCATCTGATACTCGCTGCGGATCATAAAAGTGATTAAAATGCCAAAGATCTGGATATTTCTCTCCTTCTCTCAATAAATCAGGACCTGTACGTTTTGAACCCCAAAGGAATGGGTGATCGTAAACAAATTCTCCAGCTTTTGATTGTGGCCCATAACGTTCCACTTCACTGCGGAAAGGACGAACTGATTGTGAATGACAACCTACACATCCTTCGCGAATGTATAAATCACGACCTTGTAATTCTAATGGTGAATATGGTTTTACACTAGCAATGATTGGAATATTAGATTTAATCACAATCGTTGGAACAATTTGAACAATTCCTCCAATTAGAATGGCAATAACAGCAAAAATTGTCAATTGAATAGGTTTTCTTTCTAACCAAGCGTGGTATTTTTCACCTTTGATTCTTCCTGCACTAATTTTTTGTAATTCAGGAGCTTCAGCCAATTCATCTTCGATGGTTTCACCAGCTCTTACGGTTTGAATAATGTTATAAACTAATACTAACATTCCTGTAAGATACAATAATCCACCGGCAGCTCTCATCCAATACATTGGCATAATTTGAGTTACTGTTTCAAGGAAGTTACCATAAGTTAATGTTCCGTCTGGATTAAATTGTTTCCACATTGAAGCTTGTGTAAAACCAGCAACATACATTGGAATTGTATAAAGAATAATACCTAAAGTACCAATCCAAAAATGGAAATTAGCTAATTTAGTAGAATATAGAGTGCTCTTAGTCATTCTTGGTATCAACCAATAGATAATACCGAAAGCCATAAAGCCATTCCAGGCCAAAGCACCTACGTGAACGTGAGCAATAATCCAATCCGTATAATGTGCAATAGCATTTACATTTTTTAGAGACAACATTGGACCTTCGAAAGTAGCCATACCATAACCCGTAATCGCTACAACGAAGAATTTTAAAACTGGTTCCTCACGCACTTTATCCCAAACACCTCTTAAAGTTAAAAGTCCGTTTATCATACCTCCCCAAGATGGAGCAATCAACATAATTGAAAACACAACACCTAAATTTTGTGCCCAAGTTGGTAAAGCAGAATATAATAAATGGTGTGGTCCTGCCCAGATGTATAAAAATATTAATGACCAGAAGTGAACAATTGATAGTCTATAAGAATAAACCGGACGGTTAGCTACTTTAGGAACAAAATAATACATCAATCCTAAAAATGGAGTTGTCAAGAAAAATGCAACTGCATTATGACCATACCACCATTGAACCAAAGCATCTTGAACCCCTGCGTAAACAGAGTAACTTTTCATAGCACTTATAGGCAATTCTAAGCTATTAAAAATATGTAAAACCGCCACGGTAACGATAGTGGCTATATAAAACCAAATTGCAACATATAAATGACGCTCTCTTCTTTTTAGAATTGTGCCAATCATATTAATACCAAAAGCTACCCAAATCAAAGCAATGGCAATATCTATTGGCCATTCTAATTCTGCGTATTCTTTAGAAGTACTATAACCTAATGGCAACGAAATAGCTGCGGCAACAATAATCAACTGCCAACCCCAAAAATTTAAATTACTTAAGAAGTCGCTGAACATTCTGGCTTTTAGTAATCGCTGTAACGAATAATAAATTCCTGCAAACATTGCATTTCCTACAAATGCAAAAATAACTGCATTGGTATGTAAAGGTCTCAGTCTACCAAAACTCAACCAGGAAATTCCGTCGGTCATGTTTGGAAAAAGAAACATAGTAGCTAAAATTAGCCCCACCAACATTCCCACAACACCGAAAACGATAGTCGCGTAAATAAATTTCTTTACAATTTTGTTGTCATAATAAAACTGTTGCATTTCCATAAATAATGTTTGTTAATTGGTTTAAAAAAATTAAGGCTTAAGGTTGTTTTCGTTAATCTGAGTGTGTTCATCATTAGCTTTTTTAACAAGTTCATCATCAAAAAGCATTCTAACTGAAGGAGTATAATCATCATCGTATTGACCAGTTTTCACTGCTCTAATAAAAGCAACAAAAAAGAAAATAGCTACAATTATACTGATGGAGATAAGTAAATATATTACACTCATATTATTATATTAAGTTAACAAAAATACCTTATTGCCTTTTTTATATATATGATAATTATCATATTTTAATATTTTGTTAAAATTATAAAAAAAAATGGATTTTTAATCGATTTTCACTTTAATCTTCTAGCATAATAATTACTCATTAAAGTCACAAAACTAACAATTGTTACTGTACTTAATGGCATTATGATTGCGGCTACTAATGGCTTTAAGTTCCCTGTTATGGCAAATGACAAACCAACAACATTATATAAAAATGACAATGCAAAACTCATTTTTATCGTTGTAATGGATTTCTTAGATAATTTGAGAAAATAATTTAATTTTTTAAACTCATTTGCATCTAAAATCGCATCACAAGCAGGAGAAAATACATTTACGTTTTCTGAAATTGAGATACCAATGTTACTTTGTGCCAAAGCACCTGCATCATTAAGTCCGTCGCCAACCATCATTACGTTTTTGCCTTCTTGCTGCATTTTTTTAATAAATTCGAGCTTTTGTTCTGGCTTTTGATTGAAAATCAATTCGGTTTCTTTTGGTAAAATAGCAGACAAAGTTTCTCGCTCCCCTTCATTATCACCAGACAAAACCTTGATTTGATAATTGATGCTTAAATTCCTAAAAAGTTCTTCCAACCCTTCTCTATATTGATTATTGAAAATATATTTACCAAAATAAATTTCATTAATCTTAATATGAACTGATGTTTGTTGAATACTCTTTTCTTCAGATTTTTCAACAAAATCTGATGAACCAACCTGAACTTTAATTCCATCAATATTTGCCTGAATGCCTTTTCCTGTTATTTCTTCAAAATCGGATATTTTCAATCTTTTACATTCTGGCAAAAAATCATATAACATTCTGCTTAAAGGATGATTGGAAGCACGAAGAACACTTTTTAAAATCAATAGATTTTCCTCTGAAAGTACTTTGCCTTCATAAGAAATATTTGATTTTTTATTAGTGGTAATCGTTCCTGTTTTGTCAAAAACTATGGTATCAACTTTGGCTAATTGCTCAATTACCAAAGCATTTTTTAGATAAAATTTCTTTTTACCCAATATTCGCAAGACATTTCCCATCGTAAAAGGTGCGGTCAAAGCCAATGCACAAGGGCAAGCCACAATTAAAACTGCCGTAAAAACATTGAAAGCAGTATTAACATCAATAAAAAACCAATAACCAAATCCGGCAAAAGCAATTAATAAAAGAATTGGTGTAAAATATCGACTGATTGTATCGGTTATGGACTTGTGTCTTTGTTGAACATTTTTCTGAAAAACATCATTGCTCCACAATTGTGTCAAATAGCTTTGAGAAACCGAATGTAAAACTTCCATTTCAATCACTTTGCCTATTTGTTTTCCACCTGCAAAAACTTTATCGCCTGACTTTTTAGTAATTGGAATCGCTTCTCCGGTAACAAAACTGTAATCGATTTCAGCTTTTTCGGAGATTAAAATTCCATCTACAGGAATCAATTCTTGGTTTCTAATCAACAATCGATTTCCTTTTTCGATATCATAAATTGGAACACTTTCCTCAGAAGTATCACTATTAATCCTTGTAATTGCTATTGGAAAATAAGATTTAAAATCCCTTTCGAAACTCAAGAAACTATAGGTTTTGATTTGGAACATTTTGCCCAAAAGCATAAAGAAAATCAGTCCTGTCAAGCTGTCAAAAAAACCAGAACCATAATCCATCACGATATCAAAAGTACTTCGAACAAAGAATATAATAATCCCCAAAGCAATTGGAATATCAATATTAAGCATTCCTGACTTTATGCTTTTGTAAGCCGAAACATAATATCCACTGGCAGAATATAAGAACGACGGCAAGGATAGAGCAAAAATCAACCAGCGAAAAAACGGTCTGTAATTGTCTAACCAATATTCTTTGACTTCAAAATATTCAGGAAAAGAAAGCAACATAATATTACCAAAACAAAAGAAAGCCAATCCCAGTTTATATATCAGACTCCTATCAACATTATTCTTCCCTGTCTCATAATTTTCCAAACTGATATAGGGCTCATATCCAATAGAACTCAATAAATGGACAATAGTTTTAAGCGATACTACCTCTGGATTGTATGTAATTCGGACTTTCTTTTCAGGAAAATTTACCTGAGAAATACTGATGCCTTTTAGCAGTTTTTGAAGATTTTCGAGAATCCAAATACACGAACTACAATGAATATGAGGAATATTAAGTGAAACAATTGCTGTTTTATCTTCTTTAAATTCCAAAAGTTTTGAAACTATACCTTCGTTGTCCAAAAAATCATATTTACCACTAATATCAAGTGGAGTTGCCCCAGGAGATTTTTCGAAATCATAATAGCAAGTCATATCATTAAGACTGAAAATTTCGTATACAGTCTTACAACCATTGCAACAAAACAATTTTTCATCAAAGACAATTTGGTCTTCTTTTGTAACACCCAACCCACAGTGGAAACAGCTTTTCACCTCCATAAATTTTTCTGTTTTAACAGTCCACAAATATAGTAGGTGAAAAAATTAAAAATATGATAATTATCATATAATTTTGTAGATTTGCCTCTCCAAAATAATATTTTTCTTTTATGGGTAAATGTGAACAATGTATCGTTAGAGAATTTAGCTCTTTAAAGGCACTTAATAAAGACGAACTAGTAAAACTTGCAGAATGCAAAACCTCTTCTATCATCAAAAAAGGGGATTATATTTTTGAAGAAGGTGATAGTGTAAATGGTATTTATTGCATTACAGTAGGTGTCTGTAAATTATCGAAATTAAGTCCTAACGGAAAAGATCAAATTGTAAGATTAGTTAAGCCTGGTGAGTTACTTGGACAACGTTCGATGATTAGTGACGAACCTGCTAATTTGAGTGCTGTGGCTCTTGAAGATATGGAAGTTTGTTTTATTCCAAAAAGCGAAGTGATGAATATGTTTGATAATAACAACCAGTTTTCAATGAATATGATGAAGACTATTTGTGGCGATTTGAAAGATGCCAGTGAGCATATGGTTTCTATTTCTCAAAAAACAGTTAAAGAACGCTTAGCAGAAACTCTTATTTACCTTGAAGAGTCTTTTGGGAAAAATAAAGACGGGTCTTTACGGATTCAACTTTCTCGTGAAGAATTAGCTGGAATGATTGGAACAGCCACTGAAAGTTGCATCAGATTGTTATCTGATTTTAATAAAATTGGATTGATTGAATTGATTGGCAAAAAAATAGTTATTAAAGACTTGAATAAACTTAGGAGAATAGCGGACTAATTTCTGCTATGCTATTCTAAAAATAAAATATTTAATATTAAATCGGATTGTATTTACCAATCCTTTTTTTATTGTAATAAACAATAGACTTGCTAAAATACAACTCATTTGTTTCGACTTCTGCCTCTTCAGCATTAAATCCTCATCTATTATTTTTTTATTATCAGTCGTTTTTACTTCTTACCATTAATTGCTTTTAAATACACTAAAAATAATCCCCTTAAAATTCTGAAAGTTTATACATCACTTTTTCTTTTCTACTTTCGTCAATTAATTATGCTTTCTTGCAGTTTTATAAATGATTTTGACTGTTAATTTTGACTTATCATCCATCTTATTAAAGTTAATAATAACTTAATTGTCTAATTTTTTTTTAATTTAGTCGCATCATATTAGAGAATTAATTCATCTGCCGTTTTTATCAATAAAAACTGATATGTTCTAATACCATATTATCAAGTTTAATATTAAAATAATTTACAAAATCAATCAAAGTAGATTTATCTAAAAATGCCTCGGACTCTAATTAACCATATGAATAATAAAAATATTATATAAAATATATTTTGTATTTCAACGGTTTTTTAAGTATATAATCGGATTGTGAGGTTGTTAAGAAATGGATTGTCTACCTTCCATAAATAAAATTAATATTATTTATTTAAAAAATGAATTAAAAAAATAATTTATATTGATTTGGATAGCCTACTTTTAGATTTTGAATCTTTGAATCAATGAGCATGAAGAAGTTACTTCATTAGAGCATGAAGGATGATTTGCATAAAACCTATTACCTCCAACATCATATGAGTAAATGTGAACAATGTATCGTTAGAGAATTCAGTTCTCTTAAAGTACTTAATAAAGACGAATTAGTTCATCTTGCCAAATGCAAAACATCCTATACCATCAAAAAAGGTGAGCACATTTTTGAAGAAGGAGATAATGTAAATGGTATTTATTGTATTCAAAGTGGAGTTTGCAAACTCTCCAAATTAAGTTCAAACGGAAAAGACCAAATCGTAAAGCTAGTAAAACCGGGTGAATTACTTGGTCAACGTGAAATGATTAGTGATGAACCTACCAATTTAAGTGCTATAGCTCAAGAAGATATGGAAGTTTGTTTTATTCCAAGAAGTGAGGTACTCAGTTTGTTTGACCATAACAACCAGTTTTCAAGAAATTTAATGAAGAATATTTGCGACGACTTGAAGGAAACAAGTGAACACGTAGTGTCAATGTCCCAAAAAAACGTAAAAGAACGGTTAGCAGAAGCTTTAGTTTACCTTCACGAAACTTTCGGCAAAAACGAAGATGACTCATTACGTATCCAACTTTCCAGAGAAGAACTGGCCGGAATGATTGGTACAGCTACTGAAAGTTTGATCCGTTTATTATCCGATTTTAATAGATTAGGGCTTATAGAATTAGTTGGTAAAAAAATTGTGGTTAAAGACATTAGTAAACTTAAAAGAATGGGGAATTAATTATTTTTTGGAGATAATCCAGAAATTACAATTTTTTGGCTTCTTTCCAAAATTAAAATGTTTAGCAATCTTTGATTTTATTACAGTTTTTTGGCTTCGTTCCAAAAAATGTCCATCTCCGCCAAAGTCATATCCATTAATGGCTTTCCTAATTCTCCTGCTTTGCTTTCTAAATATTGAAACCTTTTAATGAATTTCTTGTTTGTTCGTTCTAAAGCGTCTTCGGGATTTATGTTTAAAAATCTAGCGTAATTTATCATCGAAAACAACACGTCACCAAATTCAGACTCCATTTTGTCCTGATCACCAGCCTCGACTTCAGCCTGAAATTCCTCTATTTCTTCCTGAACTTTATCCCAAACTTGATGTGGTTCTTCCCAATCGAAACCCACTCCTTTTACCTTGTCCTGAATTCTGCTGGCTTTCACCAATGCGGGTAAACTTTTTGGAACACCTTCTAAAACCGATTTTTTCCCTTCTTTTAGTTTTAGTTTTTCCCAATTTTGTTTCACTTCTTCCTCGTCTTTTACCACGACATCACTGTAAATATGCGGATGACGGTGGATGAGCTTGTCACAAATCTCGTTACAAACATCGGCCATATCAAAATCGTTAGTTTCGCTTCCTATTTTGGCATAAAAAACAATGTGCAGTAACAAATCGCCCAACTCTTTCTTAACTTCATTCAAATCATTATCCAAAATAGCATCGCCTAACTCATAGGTTTCTTCAATTGTCAAATGCCTTAAAGATTGGATCGTTTGCTTCTTGTCCCAAGGACATTTTTCACGCAAATCATCCATAATATTTAATAATCTTTCAAAAGCTTGGAGTTGGTGTTGTTTGGAGTTCATTGTATTTTGGTTTTGTGTAAAAATAGGAAATCCTGTCAGGAAAACATCTTGACAGGATTAAAATATGTTTAAAAATAAAAATCTATTCTTTTTTGGTTTTTGCTTTTTTAGCTGGAGCTTTTGCTTTTTCGGCTACTACTTCTTCAACAACTTTCTCCAATACTTCTTCAGCGTTGTCAATTTTTGGTTCTTCTTTAGAAACCATTCCTTTTGATTGAAGCAAATTATACCAACTCAAGACTTTCTTTATATCCGAAGGATATACTCTTTCCGAATCGTATTCTGGAAGAATTTTCATAAAATAGGCTACAAGTGTGGCATTGTCTTCTTTGTGAGAAATAGCCGGACCATTATCTTCTTTGATGGCGATGCTTCTCATTACTTCAGTCAAAGGTTTTTCTTCATTATAAGTGTAAATTGAAATTTCCGATAATAAACTTACGTTCACTTTCAATCCAACAGAGATTTTTTTTCCGTCAACTAACGATTCAGCCAAAAATCCTGAACGCGTTTGAACTTTTAATGCGTACAAACCTGGTTTTCCTGAAATTGATAATATTTTTTCTAAATTCATTTTTATAAATGTGTATTTGATTATTCGTTTGTTTGGTTATTTGTGAAAACGTATTTTTATCTTCCTTTTTTATTGCAAAATTTCATTCTGTAATCAGGTCTGGATTTGCCATCCATAATATTTTGTAATTTCTTTTTAATCAATTGTCTTTTTAGCGACGGAATCAAATCAGTAAACAAAATCCCTTCAATATGGTCGTATTCATGTTGAATAACCCTTGCAACCAAGCCATCAAAAACTTCAGTTTTCACGTTAAAATCTTCGTCGCAATACTCAATCGTGATTTTTTCGTTTCTATAAACGTCTTCACGAACGTCAGGAATACTAAGACAACCTTCGTTAAAACTCCATAATTCTCCTTCTTCTTTCAACATTTTGGCATTGATAAAAGTACGTTTGAAACCTTTTAATTGCTTTTGTTCTTCAATTGGTAAATCTTCATCATCACTAAAAGGCGTTGTATCAATTACAAATAGACGAATGCTTAATCCAACCTGTGGCGCTGCAAGTCCCACGCCAAAAGCATTATACATCGTTTCATACATATTTGCAATAGTTTCTTTCAAGTTTGGATATTCTGGTGAAAGAACTTCCCCTACTTTTCTTAGAACTGGATCGCCATATCCTACAATTGGTAAAATCATTATATTATTGAAATTAAGTTTAAGATATAATAATTGTGTTTATATCAAAATTGGACGCAAAAGTAATGAAAATTATGGAATTGGAAATAGTAGTGGTCATTAAAACATTTTTCGAGTCAAATAATCCTGAAGCATTATAGTTGCTGAAATCTCATCGATTAGCGCTTTGTTCTGACGTTGTTTCTTTTTCAAGCCACTATCTATCATCGTCTGAAAAGCCATTTTAGAAGTAAAACGCTCGTCTACTCGAATGACTTTCATATCAGGAAAATGATTGGTAAAATGCGTTACAAATCCTTTGATAATGGAAGCACTTTCCGAAGGTTCTCCGTTCATTTGTTTGGGTTCGCCAATGAGCACGGCTTCTACTTTTTCTTTGGCAAAATAAGCTGTTAAAAAATCAATTGCCGTGGCTGATGGAATCGTCGTCAAACCCGAAGCTATAATTTGCAATTCATCGGTAACGGCTATTCCTGTGCGTTTTTGTCCGTAATCTATGGCGAGGATTCTTGGCATTTAACTAAATTATGCTACAAATATACACAAGAAACTAGGCAATCCTTTATAAAATAAACATAAAAATGGTTGGATTTTTTAAACAAAAAGAGGAAATATGTTAGTATTACAAAAACAAAGTAGTTTTCAAAAAAATCCATTTATCTTTGCTCAAAATTTTAACCAAATGAACGAATTACAATCCATAATAGAACAAGCTTGGGAAAACCGCGCTTTGTTACAAGAAACAAAAACTACTGATGCCATTAGATCAGTCATTGAATTATTAGATTCAGGAAAATTGCGTGTTGCCGAACCTGTTGGCGAAGGTTGGCAAGTAAACGAATGGGTTAAAAAAGCCGTCGTTCTGTATTTCCCAATCCAAAAAATGGAAACATTAGAAGCTGGAATCTTCGAATACAACGACAAAATGTTGTTAAAAAGAGATTATGCCGAAAAAGGAGTTCGCGTGGTTCCTGGAGCATCAGCT
>NZ_JAYWCK010000045.1:0-9925 GCF_043780635.1 Flavobacterium sp. | reverse complement strand
CACAGAGAACAGAATCGCGAAGAGATTATTCTCAAAACAGAAATGAATCTCCAAGAGCATCGGCACCACAGAGAACAGAATCGCGAAGAGATTATTCTCAAAACAGAAATGAATCTCCAAGAGCATCAGCTCCGCAAAGAACAGAATCGCAAAGAGATTATTCTCAAAACAGAAATGAATCTTCAAGAGCATCTGCGCCACAGAGAACAGAATCGCAAAGAGATTATTCTCAAAACAGAAATGAATCTCCTAGAGCATCAACTCCGCAAAGAACAGAAACACAAAGAGATTATTCTCAAAATAGAACCGAATCGCCAAGAGCATCTGCTCCGCAAAGAACAGAATCTCAAGGAAATTACTCTCAAAACAGAACTGAATCTCCAAGAGCATCGGCTCCGCAAAGAACCGAATCTTCCAGAGAAAATACTCAATCTAGAAATTCATCCTCAGGAGACAATAATAATTCTTCAAGGGGCAATAACAGAAGATCATAACACATTTAAAAAATCATTAAAAAAACACGGTTCTATCAACCGTGTTTTTTATATATATATATTTTTTACATATCAATCAATAATATATTTAAAAACAGTAGATTTGTCAAGTTTTTTATATAAATATACATGAGTATTTCGCATAAGGACTTACATAGTAAGTTAACATTAGGAGGTTTATTAATTTCATTAGGAATAATTTACGGTGATATTGGAACCTCTCCATTATATGTAATGAAAGCCATAATTGGTTCGCACGTTATAAATGCAGACATAGTTTTAGGTGGTATTTCTGCGGTTTTTTGGACACTTACCTTGCAGACCACTATAAAATATGTTCTCATCACTTTAAGTGCTGATAATCATGGTGAAGGTGGGATTTTTGCATTATATGCTTTAGTGAAAAAGACTAAAATACAATGGTTAATTATACCAGCCATTATTGGAGGAAGCGCCTTGCTTGCCGACGGAATCATTACTCCGCCTATTTCTGTTTCATCAGCTGTTGAGGGGATAAAAACTTTTTATCCGGAGATAAATACAGTTCCCATTGTAATTGGTATTTTATTTGTGTTGTTTACCATTCAGCAATTTGGTTCTAAATTAGTAGGTCGTTTTTTCGCTCCAATGATGCTTCTTTGGTTTGGCATGCTTGGTATTTTAGGATTAATACAAATTACAAAACACGCAGAAGTTCTAAAGGCAATTAATCCTTATTATGCTTATAACTTATTGACAATTCATCCAGAAGGTTTTTATGTTTTGGGATTTGTTTTTCTATGTACCACTGGAGCCGAAGCATTATATTCGGATATGGGACATTGTGGAAGAAAAAACATCAGAATCAGTTGGATTTTTGTAAAAACTACATTAGTCTTAAACTACTTTGGTCAAGGTGCTTATTTGATTCATCACGAAGGATTTACCTTGGTAGGTTTAGGAGGAGAAAATGGAAATCCATTCTATTTAATAATGGCAGATTGGTTTCAACCTTTTGGAATCATAGTGGCAACACTTGCTGCAGTAATCGCATCGCAAGCACTCATAAGTGGTTCATTTACATTGATAAATGAAGCAATGCGCTTGAACTTTTGGCCAAAAGTAAGAATAAAATATCCTTCAGAATTAAAAGGACAATTGTATATTCCATCGATAAACTGGCTATTGTTTTTTGGTTGTGTTGGCGTAGTCTTACACTTCGAGAAATCAAGTAATATGGAACACGCATATGGATTAGCTATTATATTGTGTATGATAATGACCACGGTATTACTCAATTATTATATGATATTAAAAAGAGTAAAAGTGTATTTTATGGTACCAATAATAACTATATATTTAACAATTGAATTTGGTTTCCTTATTGCTAATATTACAAAATTTGCCGAAGGTGGCTATGTTACATTAATGATAGCTTCTGTTCTTATTTCTATTATGACAATTTGGTATTTTGCTAAGAAAATTAACAAAAGCTACACTCAAATTGTAAAATTAGACGATTATAAAAAAGTATTAGTAGAATTAAGTGACGATTTATCGATACCAAAATATGCTACCCATTTAATTTATTTGACAAATGCTGGCAGAATTGATGATATTGAGGAAAAAGTAATGTATTCTATTTTACGAAAAAGACCAAAACGAGCTGACATTTATTGGTTTGTTCATGTTAATATTTTGAATGTACCTTATAAAACCGAATATAAAGTTTCTGAAATTGCTAAAGACACCATATTCAGAGTCGATTTTAATTTAGGATTTAGAGAACCTACAAAAATTAACCTGATGTTTAAAGAAGTAATTACAGATATGGTAAAAAAAGGAGAGGTTGATGTAACCAGTAGATATGAATCTTTAAATAAAAACAATATTATTGGTGATTTCAAATTTGTCTTATCCGAAAAATATTTATCTAATGATAGTGATTTGACTTTCTTCGAAAAAATAATTATGAATTCTTATTTCTTTATCAAGAAATTAAGTTTGTCTGAAGAAAGCGCCTTTGGTTTAGATAGTAGTTCTGTAAAAGTGGAGAAATTCCCAATGGTACTTCATGCTCCTGAAAACATTGGTTTAACCAGAATTCAATAAAAATTTATTTTATAATAATAAGCTAAAAAACACTGTTTTGAAACAGTGTTTTTTTATGCCAAAATTAAAAATTTATCTTTCAATCATTTAGTAGTACCTTTGCACCTCAATTATTTAAAATGAGATTACACAGAAATTTAGTTTACACCACCATTGATGCTTTAAATGCTATCTTCAACGAAGGAGAATATGCTGATAAAGTTGTAGCAAGATCCTTAAAAAAAGACAAACGTTGGGGAAGTTCCGATAGAAAATTTGTAGCAGAGACCATATACGAAATCGTTCGTTGGAAAAGATTATACGCAGAAATCGCAGAAGTAAAAGAACCATTTGACAGAGACAATCTTTGGAGGATGTTCTCCGTTTGGGCAGTTTTAAGAGGATATCCTATCCCCGACTGGCGCCAACTTGAAGGAACTCCAGAAAGAAAAATAAAAGGACGTTTTGATGAACTTTCAAAAATAAGAACTTTAAAAGAATCTATCCCGGATTGGATGGACGAATTAGGCGTGAAAGAATTGGGAGAAAAAGTTTGGTCTACAGAAATAGCAGCTCAAAACCAACCTGCCAAAGTTATCCTACGAGTAAACACACTAAAAACGACAAAAGAACAATTAAGAGCCATCTTGATGGACTTGAATATTGAAACCGAATACTTGAAGGATCAACCCGATGCTTTGGTTTTAAAAGAAAGAGCAAATGTCTTTTTAACGGATGCTTTCAAACAGGGATTTTTTGAAGTTCAGGATGCCAATTCTCAATTGGTTGCCGCTTTCCTTGATGTGAAACCTGGAATGCGCGTAGTGGACACTTGTGCTGGTGCAGGCGGAAAAACTTTGCACATTGCCGCTTTGATGGAAAATAAAGGGCAATTGATTGCAATGGATTTGTATGAAAGCAAATTGAAACAATTGAAATTGAGAGCCAAAAGAGACGGCGCTTTTAATATTGAATATCGTATTATTGACACCACAAAAGTCATCAAAAAACTACACGAAAAAGCAGATAGAGTTTTGATTGACGCACCTTGCAGCGGTTTGGGAGTTCTAAAAAGAAATCCCGATGCTAAGTGGAAATTACAACCCGAATTCATCGACAATATTCGAAAAGTTCAAGCTGAAGTATTGGAAAATTATTCCAAAATTGTAAAACCTGGTGGAAAATTAGTTTATGCAACTTGTTCCATTTTACCTTCTGAGAATCAAGAACAGGTAAAAAAATTCTTGGCGACAGATATTGGAAAACAATTTGACTTTATAAAAGATCGCAAAATACTAGCTTCTGAATCAGGATTTGATGGATTTTATATGGCACTTTTAGAACGTAAAGAAAGTATTGAACAAAAAGAAAAAAGAGTACAGAAAGAAATAGAATAGAATCTAGATTATAGACTCCAAACTTCAAAAAAAATCCTCGATTGCTCGAGGATATTTTTTATGCTGTCGTATCTTTTCTCTATATTCTTTATTCTATTCTCTTTTTAATCATTCATCGAAATCAAAAACTCCTCATTATTTTTGGTTTTCTTAAAACGATCGTTGATAAAATCCATTGCTTCCACAGGATTCATATCCGATAGATATTTTCTCATAATCCACATTCTTTGCAACGTTTTAGCATCTAACAACAAATCATCGCGTCTTGTACTTGAAGAAGTTAAATCAATCGCTGGGAAAATACGTTTGTTGGCAATTTTTCTGTCCAATTGCAATTCCATATTTCCAGTTCCTTTGAACTCCTCAAAGATAACTTCGTCCATTTTTGAACCAGTTTCTGTCAAAGCAGTTGCAATGATACTCAATGAGCCACCATTTTCTACATTTCGAGCCGCTCCAAAAAATCTTTTTGGCTTCTGTAATGCATTCGCATCAACACCACCACTCAATACTTTACCCGAAGCTGGCTGTACTGTGTTGTAAGCTCTTGCTAAACGTGTAATCGAATCCAATAAAATCACAACATCGTGACCACATTCTACCAAACGTTTTGCTTTTTCAAGTACTATATTTGCGATTTTAACGTGTTCTTGTGGTTCTCTGTCAAAAGTCGAAGCAATTACTTCACCACGAACGCTGCGTACCATATCAGTAACCTCTTCTGGACGTTCATCAATTAACAAAACAATTAAATAAACCTCAGGATGATTGGCAGCAATGGCATTTGCAATGTCTTTTAGCAACATTGTTTTACCCGTTTTTGGTTGTGCCACAATCATACCACGTTGACCTTTTCCGATTGGTGAAAACAAATCAATAATTCGGGTAGAAATAGTACTTTGTCTTTCGGCTAATTTGAATTTTTCGGATGGAAAAACAGGAGTTAAATGTTCGAATGAAACTCGGTCACGAACCACTTGCGGGTCGTGTCCGTTGATTTTTAAAACGCGAACTAAAGGGAAGAATTTCTCGCCTTCTTTTGGAGGACGCACCACTCCTTTTACTGTATCTCCGGTTTTAAGTCCGAATAATCTAATTTGTGAAGTTGACAAATAAATATCATCTGGCGAAGCCAAATAATTATAATCAGATGAACGAAGGAAACCATAACCATCAGGCATCATTTCAAGGACTCCTTCACTTTCAATAATTCCGTCAAATTCAAAATCTGAATCTCTAAAATTGTTTTTCTTGCTTTTGAAATTTGGATTTACATTTCCGTTTCCATTTCCGTTTCCATTTCCGTTTTGGTTAGGATTGGCGTTAAGGTTTTGATTTGGATTTTGCTTATAGAGTTGATTAGGATTTAGTTTTTTGGCAGGAACGGCAACCTCTGCATTTTCTATAGTTTCAGCATTTTCGACAGTTTCAGCAACAGAATCAGCTTCATTCTCTGCAACTGCCTCTACTGCTTCTTCTTTTTGCTTTTGCAAAGCCATCTTCTTTTCGTAGGCTGATTTATTAAATTTAATCACTTTCCCTACTTTCTTTTCGGAAGCAACTTCAACAGGAGTTTCGTTTATTGCCACAGGAACACTTGGTTCTATTGCAATTTCTTCGTCAGAAAAAAGAGAATTATTGGAATTTTTTTGAATAGCCACTTTTTTGGGGGCTACAATGCGAGCTCTTTTGGGCTTATCATCTTCTGATTTAGCTTCAACCATTTTAGTATCTGAAGTTGAATCAGTTGTTGCCGACTGAAGTTCCAAAATTTGGCTAATTAATGCCTCTTTTTTTACACCGGCAATTTTTATTGTTTTAGCTGCTTTAGCTATTTCTTGAAGCTCAGAAAGCTTCATTTCTTTTAATGCAGAAATGTCAAACATAAATGTTCTGTGAGTTTAAATAATTTGGGTATACTATAAAAGTGTGTAGTAAAATTTGATTTTGAATTGACCGAAGAATGAAGTACTTACGGATTTGTTATGCAATATTACGAATAATTTTTAATCTACAATAGTATTTATTAAAAAGAAAATATATTTTTGTAAAAGAAATAGAGAAAATGTTACAAAGAATTCAAACTATATATTTACTTCTTGCCTTTGCGGTAACTGGAATTTTACCATTCTTCATTTCGTTATGGACAATGGCTGATGGTTCAGCGTATTTTTTTATGCAAAATCAGGTATATGTTGTTCTATTTGGATTGAGCACAACGCTGACTTTGTTGAGTGTTGTTTCATATAAAAAAAGACAAAATCAATTTGTTATTGGCAGATTGAATATAATTTTAAATTTAATTTTATTAGGCTTGTTTGTTTATCGTTCACTAAATGTATCTGGAGAAACACTGGCTGTTTCTGAGAAAGGTATTGGGATGTTTCTTCCTATTGTTGCTATCGTGTTGTTAGTCTTAGCTAACAAGGCCATCAAAAAGGACGAAGATCTTGTAAAATCTGTGGACAGATTGAGATAATCCTATAAACTTAGTTTATTAGTGCGAAGGAAACCCGAATGTAAAAGTTCGGGTTTTTTTGTTCCTCACCCCAGCCACGACAAGGCGTGGAGCCGAAACTCGAAAACTAAAGTCGTTGTATTTTATATTACAAAGCCATCTGCACATTAAAAAACTGAACACTATTTTTTCCCAATTTCAATTATTTCCAAATCTTTTATTTTGTCACCATCAATCACAAAACGCAACATCGTTCGTACTTGATGAAAACCGCTTTTTCCTGCAGCTCCGGGATTCATATGCAAAAGATTATTTTTCTTATCGAAAATCACTTTTAGAATATGCGAATGACCACAAATAAATAACTTTGGAGGATTTGTTGCCATTTCAGCCTTAATATTTGGATTGTATTTTCCCGGATAACCGCCAATGTGAGTAATCCAAACATCTACTCCTTCACACATAAATCGATTGTGCAAAGGGAATTCCATTCTAGCTTTATCATCATCAATATTCCCATAAATGCCGCGCAACGGTTTGATTTTTTTTATCGTATCCGTAACGATTAAATCTCCGATATCACCGGCGTGCCAGACTTCGTCAGCCTGTGCCACATATTTTAAAATTGTGTCGTCAATGTGACTGTGAGTATCGGAAAGAAGAAGTATTTTTTTCATATTTACAATGTCATTGCGAGAGACGAGCGCCATCTAGGCTATGTTTTTGTGGTAAAAATAAACATTCAAATTCCAAATAAAAAATCAAATCAAAACTTAAAAAACTTTGCGCCTTTGTGTCTTCGTGGCAAAAAAATTAATAAGTATCTTTGCAGCTTCAAAAGAAATCACTTGAGGTATTTTATAAAACTGGCATACAACGGAACCAATTATCACGGATGGCAATACCAACCCAATGCTTCTTCTGTTCAGGAAACACTGAACAAAGCAGTTTCGGTCGTATTGAATTCCGAGGTAAATCTTATGGGAGCAGGACGCACAGACACTGGTGTTCACGCCAAGGAAATGTTTGCCCATTTTGATTTTGAAACTCCATTCGAAATTCAAAGTATTGTACACAAACTCAACTCCTACTTGCCAAAAGATATTGTCATTTATGATATTATTCGAGTTCACAACGATGCTCACGCTCGCTTTGACGCTACAAAACGAACGTATGAATATCATATAAATACTTTTAAAGATGCTTTTTTGCAAGACGGAAGCTGGTATTTTCATCAAGAATTAGACATCGATCTAATGAATGAAGCTTCAAAATTATTGTTTGACCATATTGATTTTCAATGTTTCTCGAAAGTAAATACCGATGTAAACACCTTCGATTGTACTATTTTTGAAGCCCATTGGACTCGAGGCGCAGCCAAGCAGGACAACAACAACCTTGTATTTACAATTTCGGCAAATCGTTTTCTGCGAAATATGGTTCGAGCCATTGTAGGAACTTTAGTTTATGTAGGTTTGCACAAAATTACCCTGGCCGATTTCGAAGCCATAATCAAAGGGAAAGACCGAGATAAAGCTGGTTTCTCAGTTCCGGCACACGGATTATATTTGACAAAAATTGATTATGATTATTTACAGCAGATTGCTTAGCAAACTCACAACAATATGAAAATGAAAGCAAAAGCATTCGACACACGTTTATTCAAACGAATATTAAAATATACTAAGCCTTATCAATTGCGTTTTAACGGCGTGATTATTTTTGCTATTTCATTATCGGTTTTTGCAGCTCTGCGTCCGTATTTATTGAAACAAACTGTAGATGGATACATAAAGACACACGAGCAATACGGTCTTTTGCTTTACGTTAGCTTGATGGGATTTGTGCTTTTATTAGAAGTTTTTTCACAATTTTTCTTTGTGTATTGGGCAAATTGGCTCGGACAAGATATTGTAAAAGACATTCGTACCAAAATGTTCAAACACATTCTAAGTTTCAAAATGAAATATTTTGACAATGTCCCTGTCGGTCAACTTGTAACTCGCTCCGTTTCTGATATTGAAGCCATTGCACGTATTTTTAGTCAAGGATTATTTATGATTATCAGTGACCTGATGAAAATGATTGTGGTATTGTTTTTTATGTTTTACATGAACTGGAAACTGACATGGATTGTAATTGTTGCTATGCCGATATTAGTTTTCATCACTCGAATATTCCAAAGAAAAATGCAGGTGGCTTTTGAAGAAGTGCGAACACAAATTGCCAATTTGAATTCCTTTGTACAAGAACGAGTAACGGGAATGAAAATTGTCCAACTGTTCAATCGAGAAGATATCGAATTCGAAAAATTTAAATCTATCAATGAAAAACACAATAAGGCTTGGATAAAAACAATATTATACAACTCTATTTTCTTTCCTATTGCCGATATTATTTCGTCACTAACCCTTGGTTTTATTGTGCTATACGGAGGCCTCAAGATAATCAATGGTGATCATTTCACAACATTTGGGGATTTGTTTTCTTATACAATGTTCATAGGAATGTTATTTAATCCGTTGCGTCAAATTGCGGATAAATTCAACGAAATGCAACTGGGAATGATTGCCGCCAATCGTGTTTTTGACATTCTAGATACCCAAGACCAAATTCAGGATACAGGAACTATTGAAGCTCCTATCTTCAAAGGAAACATCCAATTCAAGGATGTTCATTTTAGCTATATAGACCAAGAATATGTCATAAAAGGAATTGATTTAGACGTAAAAGCTGGAAAAACTATTGCCATTGTTGGCGCAACAGGAGCTGGAAAATCGACTATTATCAATTTACTAAACCGTTTTTATGAAATTAATAGCGGTACGATTTGTATTGATGGACATAACATCGAAAACTATACTTTAAGTTCGCTGCGTAAGCAGATTGCAGTGGTTTTGCAGGATGTATTCCTTTTTGCCGATACTATTTTCAATAACATAACCCTAAGCAATCCTGATATTTCCCGTGAGCAGGTTTTGGCTGCAGCCAAAAAAATTGGGGTTCATAAATTCATTATGAGTTTGCCTGATAATTATGATTTTGACGTAAAAGAGCGTGGCGTAATGTTGTCTTCTGGCCAACGCCAACTCATTGCTTTTCTTCGTGCCTATGTGAGTAATCCAAGTATTCTCATTCTTGATGAAGCAACTTCTTCTATTGATACTTATTCTGAAGAGTTAATTCAAAAAGCTACAGAAACCATTACCAAAGGCAGAACTTCAATAGTAATTGCGCATAGATTAGCAACAATCATTAACGCCGATAAAATTGTCGTTATGGACCAAGGTCTAATTGTAGAACAAGGAACCCATCAGGAATTATTGGAGAAAATAGACGGTTATTACAAAAACTTATATTATTCCCAGTTTGTTGTTCAGGGTTAATATCGTTTTTTGAAGCCTTTATCAGGGCAAACGCACCAGTTTTTTTTTAAAAACTATATAATTATCTGAATATAAATGGTTTAATGCTTGTTTTATAATAAAAAATATCATATATTATAC
>NZ_JAYWCK010000044.1:0-61308 GCF_043780635.1 Flavobacterium sp. | reverse complement strand
AGGTGCCGTTCCTAAATCACGGAAAAGTGCTACTACATTTTGTGCATTCTCTTTGTCTTTTTCATTGAAAGCAATACACGTCGCCGATGCGCCAAATTGAGCCGCAATATTGGGCATAATTCGGATGGCATGATGCGTGTCGCCAATCTTGTTTTGAAGCGCTTCAATAGACAATCCACTTACTGCTGAAGCAATTACTTTGTTAGAAATTACAGGAAGAATTTCAGCCAAAACTGTATTCACCTGATACGGTTTTATGGTGAGAATAATAATGTCTGCTTCTTGAATGTTATGTTTGTTATCCGTAGAAACCGTAACGCCTAATTTTTCCAAATGCAAAATGCTCGAAGTATTTCTTCTGGTTACAGTAATTTGGTTATTCTTCGAAAATTTTGCTAATCCTAATGCTATGGAAACACCTAAGTTTCCTCCCCCAATAATGTGTACTTTCATTTGTTTAATTTTTTAAAACCCTAAAATCATTTGTGCGATCCAAAAATACAGAATTATTCCAAATACATCATTTGTAGTGGAAACAAATGGCCCTGTTGCTATGGCGGGATCAATTTTATTTTTATGCAGAAAAAGCGGAACCAATGTGCCTAAAGTAGCCGCAAATAAAATAACTACGATGATAGATATTGAAATGGCCAATCCAACTTGATATTGCTGATACATAAACGAATGATATCCCAAAAGCAACAAAGAAATTATTGTTCCTGAAATCATCGCAACTGCAATTTCTTTACTGAAATAATCACGACTAAATTCTTTTAAAGTTCCGTTTGCCAGACCCTGAACAACAATTGCCGAGGCTTGCACTCCAATATTTCCTGCAGTAGCTGAAAGTAAAGGAACGAAAATAATTAAAGTAGAATATTTTTGGAAGGCACTTTCGTTACTTTTTAATACAAACGAGGCTACAATTTCAATAACCATTCCGATTAAAAGCCAAGGCAAACGCGCTTTTGTCAATTCGAGAATACTATCGCCAGCTTCTACGTCTTGGGTAATACCTGCAGCCAATTGATAATCTTGATCGGCTTCGTCCTTGATTACATCCACAATATCATCGATGGTAATTCGGCCTACTAATCTACCCAATTCATCTGTAACTGGAATGGCTTCCAAATCGTATTTTTGCATTATACGAGCTACCTCAACATCTTCGGTATCTACCATCACCGAATTTAATTTTTTAATATATACTTCGCTAATCGGTGTTTTTGCTGATGTTGTCAATAAATCTTTGAGTGACAAACGCCCAAGCAATCGGTCTTCATCATCAACTACATAAATAGAATGTACTCTTGAAATGTTTTCGGCCTGGATTCTCATTTGCTTAATGCAGGTAAACACATTCCAATTTTCATTGACTTTTACCAACTCTTTGTGCATAATTCCTCCAGCAGTATCTTCTTGATAACGCAACAAATCGACGATGTCTTTGGCGTGTTCTACATCTTGAAGTTCGGAGATTACTTCCTGCTTTTTGCTTTGCGAAAGCTCTGCAATAATATCAGCAGCATCATTTGTTTCGAGCTCGTCAAGCTCTTCCGCAATTTCTTTTGGCGAAAGCCTACTTAATATTTTCTCCCGTAAATCATCTTCTAATTCCAGAAGGATTTCGGCTGTTTTTTCGCTATCTAAAACCTTGAAAATATAGGTTGCCTCATCAAAATCGAGTTCGTCGAGAATTTCGGCAATATCAGCGTGGTGCAAATCATTCAACAAAACACCCAATTGCTCGTCGTTTTTATTTTGAATAAGTTGCTCTAATTCTTGAATTAGTTCCTTGCTGATTTTAAACTCCATCGGCTTCTATTTTTTGGGTAAGTGCTATAAATTGTTCTACGTTAAGTTGCTCCGGACGAAGGTTAAAAACCTCATCTTCTCTCAAACTATCGGACAAATTTAGTGTTTTTAAACTATTTCTCAATGTTTTTCTGCGTTGCTGGAAAGCGGTTTTTACCACCGTGAAAAACAATTTTTCCTGACAAGGCAAAGTAAAGTTTTCTTTTCTACGCAAACGTAAAACTCCCGATTTTACCTTTGGGGGTGGAATAAAAACGTGTTCGTCTACGGTGAATAAATATTCGGCATCGTAAAAAGCCTGAACTAAAACCGATAGAATTCCATAGGCTTTAGTTCCCTTTTTTTCACAAATGCGTTCGGCTACTTCTTTCTGGAACATTCCCGCAAATTCGGGAATTTGGTTGCGATATTCCAATGCTTTAAATACGATTTGAGTGGAAATATTATAAGGAAAATTTCCGATTATAGCGAATTGTTTCCCCTCAAAAACTTCATTAATGTTATACCTCAAGAAATCTTTAGAGATGATTTTATCCTTTAATTTTGGATAATTCTCGTCAAGATACGTCACCGATTCTGTATCGATTTCAATAACGTAAGTATTGATTGGTTTTTCCAATAAATACTTGGTCAATACTCCCATTCCTGGACCTATTTCTAACACGTCATCGTAACCTTCGAGATTCAAGGTGTCGGCAATTACTTTGGCAATACTTTCATCTTTTAAGAAATGCTGTCCGAGGTGTTTTTTGGCTTTTACTTTTTCCATTCCGCTTTTTTGTCTTTCCCGCGCAGGCGGTAGTTTAATCTTCTTCCCTCAAAGGGTTGGGTTTACTGTCTTTCCCGCGCAGGCGGGAATCTATTTAGTTATACCAATCCTCAGAAAGGTCATTCCACTCTTTGTTTCCTTCTTCAATTAAATTGATTTTCCATTGACGATTCCATTTTTTAAGACGTTTTTCTCTTAAAATTGCATCATTTATATATTGGAAAGATTCAAAATAAACCAGCATATTTACATTATATTTCGAAGTAAATCCTTCATTTACTTTTTGTTTATGCTCCAAAACTCTTCTTTCTAAATCATTTGTAACTCCAATATACAAAGTCCCATTTTTTTGACTTGCTAAAATGTAAATGTAATATTGATGTTGTGTTTTATACATTTAAATTTGGATTATTTTATTGTGGTTTCCCACCTGCGTGGGAAAGACAGCTCATAGGAAAATTTAGCCTCTTTTAACTCTAACTCGTCATTACATTCATTCGGTTGGTTTCCCACCTGCGTGGGAAAGACAGTGCATACAAAAATATTTTTCCTTTTCAATCCCGTCTTGGTTTTTTAAATCCAAAATGTTTTGATTTCCCAACTGCGTGGGAAAGAAAGAGTCAACAATGTATTTACCTTGTCATTCCCGCGCAGGTGGGAATACACTTATCAATTCCAGTTCCGTTCTAAAAGAGAGCATTTTATCTCCAAATAATTGAAGCGCTTCGTCACGCAATTTTGGAGCATCTTCTTGATAATATTTTTCCAAAGTTGCTTTGCTGTCGGTTGTGTATTGAACAGAATAGGTCATTCCTCCCATCTCTTCTTCAATTAAAACGCGCACCATTCTTGCCGATGAGAATTTTCCCGTGGCCAACATTTCAGGAATATGTTTGTGTTGCATCCAAATCATCCATTTTTCGTGGACGCTTTCGTGTATGTTTGTGGTAACGTTGTAAATGATCATTGTTGTGAATTTGGTTAATTGTTTAATTGTTTAACTGGTTAATCGATTAAACAATTAACCATTTTTTAAAGATTCTTGTCTCCTCGCAATTGTCGGTATTCCTTTCGAGCATCAACAAAGTAAATACTGTCTTGATGATTAAAAATTATTTTCTCGTAAAGCGGTTTTGCTTTATCAGGTTGTTGTAACTTATTGTTATAAATTTCTGCCGAAAAATAAAGGGCTTCATCAATATAAATTCCGTCGCTGTGTTGTGCTATGATATTTTGATATTGGGCTAAAGCCAAATTATATTCGCCTTGTTTTTCATAAATTTTACCCAAACGCAACAAAGTTACCGCTTCGATGTCTTGTCCTTTGAAGCTTTTCAAAATTGACTGAAACTGCGCAATCGCTTCGGGATTCCTGTTTTGATATAACGAATAATCACCTTTGGCAAACTGTTTCAATGCGGTTTGAGTCGAATCGGCGACGGTATTGTCGTTTATTAAAAGGAAATATTCCAAAGCATCATTGGCGATCAATTGCGTACTTGTCGATTTCAATTCCTTGAACTGTTTCAAAGCCCACACAAAATCCCCTTGAAAATAACTGGTTTTGGCGGCTTTCAAACTCGCCTCGTGCGCCACGGCATCGTTCTTTAAATTCTCTTCAATTTGGGAATAATAAATTAATGCCTGATTGAATTTTTCTTCATAAAGCAAAATATCTGCCAACTCCATTTTGGCCTGAGCCGCTTCATAATCGTTCAATTGTAACTCAAGTGCTTTCTTGATTATTACTTTTCCTTCCTCAGGTTTTCGCAAATTAAAAGCCACAAAATGCGCCTGAATCAGTTGCAAAGATAGCGTAAATGGACTTATTTCATATTCAGTCAACAAACTGCGTAATTCTGTATTGATAGTTGCAAAATCTTTTTCCTGCGCCTTTCCGATTTTCATATCCAGTAAATAGGAATTGGCTTGGATAAGCAGTTCTAAATCTTTGCTGTTTTCCAGAACAAAGCCCAGAATTTCTTTGGCTGCTTCGGGATTGTCTTCTTCGATGGCAAGTTGTCCCAAATTCACGATGCTGGAAAGTGATTCCGGATTGCGTTTGAAGATTGCTTTTTCTTGAATGAAAGCCTTACCGAACTCTTTTTGTTGAACATAATACCAACTCAAATAATGGTTCCAAAAAACATCTTGGTTTTTCTGAGCTCTAATAATTAATGCTTTTCGCAAAATTTCATTGAAGTTTTCATCGCCTTCTTCAAACATAAAACGAGCCAATTGATTTTGGATTTGAATCGAATTTTGGGGATTTTCAAAAGCTTCATCAAGGAAAGTGGAAATCATCATTTCGGTGTTGCCCAATTGTCCGTATAGCTGTGCTATTTGATAATTGAAATTAAAATTGGGTTGCAATGCCGTTGCCGTTTGATAGGATTTTAAGGCATATTGCAACAAAACTTTTCTCTCGAAAGAATTTGAAATTCCGTAAACTTCATTTGGATTTTTCTTGATTCGTTCGATGGCCTCGTCGTAATACTTTTTGGCGGAAGCCTCGTTTTTTTGCAGCTGAAAATTATAACCCAATTCGACCAGAAGATTGCCTTGTTTGTATTCGTCCAAACGTTCTCGAATGGCTTTTTCGGCAATGTCAAATTGTTGTAATTGTTGGTAGCAATCAATAGTTCGCTGAAAATATTGAGAGTTTGACGGCTGATTTTTTAATAATTCTTCGAAACTGATTTTTGCTTTTTCGAAATCGCCTTTGTCGAAATAATACTGCGCCAGTTGCTCGTTTTGCGAGAAACAAACCAATGAAAAAAACAGAGCGATATGTAGAAAAAAGTATTTCATTTCAAAAGTATACGATATTGGTTTTTTTGCTAAAAATATATGAAAGCCTTATTCTCCGTAATACTTTTTAGATATTAATTTGTCAAAATATTACCATTTGAGTCATACGAAAATGTCCAGTTTACCTCATTTGATGAAGTTATTATTTCATTATTGTAATGTACTTCTGTATATTTTCGATAATTATTTTTTGAGATTGAACGATAAAAATACTCATCTAACAAATGAAACCTTTTCCAAGGATTTAATCCTTTGTCATAATTTTCAAATATTCTAACAATTTTTTCCCCTTTATTTATTCCATTATGTTGCTCAAAATATTCCGTTTTGGATAGATTACCAGAGGAGTCATAATAAAATTTTTCTGAATAAGTCAATAAATAATCATTTGGATCTGTTGAATCATAAGGCATATTTGGAAAAGTTGTTTTTATTTCCTGAAGTTTTTCGTTTGAATAATCGAAAACTTGATTTTTAGACCAATAGATATTGTAAGTATTTGGAATTACTTTTTGCTCAATTTGTATTGCGCTATTCAAAGTAAAATATCTAGTATTTTTGGGAACTGTAAATACAACTGAAGTAGTGAAATCTTCGACAGTAACTTTGTTATTTTCATACACTAAAGTGGTATAAATCTCATTTGTGAAAAAACCTGAATACCCTGTTGTTGTAGCTAATTGCAAAAACCCACCGGTTTTTTTGGTCAGTCGATTACTGTTATCATATGCAAAATAAATTAGCTGAGTCGGATTTTCTGAATTAAAAATGGGATAACTCATTTTAGTAACTAAAGGAAGATTATTTTGGTTATTCATTATTTCTCCGTCATTATTGCAGGAAAAAAGTAAAAACCCAAGAGCGAAAACCATTAAAATTTGTTTCATTTTTTATTCTTAATTTAGATATTAAATTCGAATTCCCAAACGGATTTCCAAAATAGAATACTGATTACTAATCAATAATATTAAACCCGCAATAGCTTCTTAAAACCTCAGGAATTACAATTCCTTCTGCCGTTTGGTAATTTTCTAAAATTCCTGCCAAAACTCTTGGCAAAGCCAATGAACTTCCGTTTAAGGTGTGTGCCAATTGGTTTTTTCCGTCTTTGTCTTTGAAACGCAATTTCAAACGATTCGCTTGAAAAGTCTCGAAATTAGAAACCGAACTGATTTCTAACCAACGCTCTTGCGCCGTAGAATACACTTCAAAATCATACGTCAAAGCTGATGTGAAACCCATGTCACCACCACAAAGACGCAATATTCTATACGGTAATTTCAATTCTTGGAGAATACTTTTTACGTGTTCGACCATTCCATCTAAGGCTTCGTAAGATTTATCAGGATGCTCCACTCGCACGATTTCGACTTTGTCAAATTGATGCAAACGGTTCAAACCACGAACGTGAGCGCCATAAGAACCCGCTTCACGACGAAAACAAGGTGTATAAGCTGTTGCCAAAACCGGCAATTCGTTTTCGTTCAAAATCACGTCACGAAACAAATTCGTTACCGGAACTTCTGCCGTTGGAATTAAATATAAATTATCGGTGGCATCGTGGTACATTTGCCCTTCTTTGTCCGGCAATTGTCCCGTTCCATAAGCCGAAGCTTCGTTGACCATATGCGGAACTTGGTATTCTTTGTAACCTGCAGCCGCGTTTTTGTCCAAGAAATAAGAAATCAAAGCACGTTGTAATCTGGCTCCTTTTCCTTTGTAAACCGGAAATCCTGCGCCAGTAATTTTATTTCCTAATTCAAAATCGATGATGTCGTATTTTTTTACCAATTCCCAATGTGGTTGCGCTCCTTCGTGCAAAACTGGAATATCACCTTCTTGAAAAACGTTTAGATTTTCCTCGGGAGTTTTTCCTTCTGGAACAATATCAGCGGGAAGATTAGGTAAAGTATATAATTTTTCAGAAAGTTCTGCGGCAAGTAGATCAGCGGTTTCGGCTAATGCTTTGCTTTTTTCTTTCAACAAAACCGTTTTTTCTTTTAGGATTGCGGCTTTTGATTTTTCGCCACCTTTCATCAATTCGCCAATGTCTTTGGACAATTTATTAGATTCTGATAAAATTCCGTCCAATTCCACTTGTGTGGCGCGACGTTTTTCATCCAGTTGCACGATTTCTTCAACAACACTGGTGGCATCCATATTTCTTTTTGCCAAAGCCTTGATTACTTTTTCCTGATTCTCTCTAATAAATGCGATTTGTAACATAACTTAATTTTTTAACTCTTTGTTTGTTTTTCAATATAAGGAAGCAAATTTAAGGAAATGTTTTTATAAAAAGGGGGAATCAAAAAGTTAAGAACGATTTATAGCACAATGTTAAATTGTGTTTGCGCTTTTTCTGCTATTAAAGATTGCATTTCAGATAGATTACTTATTTTTACCATAAATATTTTAGCCTATGAAAAAAATATTTCTCTTCGGTTTTCTATTGATTACCTCTTTCATTTTTTCACAAGACAATCTTGTTTTATTTGAAAAAATGAGAGCTTCTGAAGCTAACTTGGCTTCAAAACTTATGTCGGTAAAAACCAATCCAAACACTGCAAATTATGATATTACGTATCATAAATTAGAATTTACTATTAATCCGGCAGTCTATTTTATATCGGGGAAAATAACCACAACTTACACTGCTTTGTCAGATATGGCGAGTCTAACTTTCGATTTATCAAATACATTGACCGTAAGTTCTGTAAAAAGAGGAATTGACAATCTAACTTTTACCCAAAGCGCAACTGAATTACAAATAACTTTGCCTGCAACACAAACAACAGGAACTTCGGAAACAGTAGAAATCACCTATTCTGGGGCACCTTCCTCTTCAGGATTTGGATCCTTTATGCAAAGCACACACGGAACTTCTCCAATTATTTGGACATTGTCAGAACCTTTCGGAGCATTGAATTGGTGGCCTTGCAAACAAGATTTGAACGATAAAGTAGATAGTATTGATGTTTATATTACCGCTCCAAATCAATATACTAGCGTCTCTAACGGTGTCGAACCCGAAGCGCCAGTTATTAATGGATCGGATAAAACGACACATTTTCATCACAACTATCCAATTCCTGCTTACTTGATTTGTATGGCAGTAACTGATTATTCCGTTTACAATCAAACGGGTGGAACTATTCCGAATCAATATCCAATTGTCAATTATATTTATCCGGAAAATTTAACTCCAACTCTTCAAAATCAATTGGCACAAACTCCGTTAATTTTGAATCTTTATGAAAATTTATTCGAAACCTATCCGTTTCACAACGAAAAATATGGTCACGCCCAATTTGGTTGGGGTGGTGGAATGGAACACACCACCGTTTCGTTTATGGTTAGCTTTGGCAGACAATTAATTGCTCACGAAATGGCGCATCAATGGTTTGGTGACAAAATTACTTGTGGCACTTGGAAAGATGTTTGGCTCAACGAAGGCTTCGCCACCTATTTAGCCTCGATGGTTATCGAAAATTTTGACGGACAAGCGGCTTTTATTACCGATAAAAACAATATGATAAACTCGATTACTTCGGTTGCAAACGGCGCTATATATTTAACAGATGCTGAAGCATTGAATGTAAGTCGAATTTTTAGTCAACGATTAACCTATTATAAAGGAGCGATGGTCTTAAATATGCTTCGATTCAAATTAGGTGACACAATGTTTTTTCAAGGCTTAAAAAATTATTTAACCGATTCTAATTTGGCGTATAAATATGCTGTTACGTCCAATTTGCAGTCGCATCTTGAAGCAGTTTATGGCAGCAGTTTAACCGAGTTTTTCAACGATTGGGTATACAACCAAGGCTTTCCAACTTATTCGATTGCTGTTCAAAATAATTTTAATGGAACGGTTTCTTTAAGTGTGAATCAAACCCAATCCGATGCATCGGTACCTTTTTTTGAAATGCCAGTTCCTGTTCGGGTTTTTGGTGCTGGTGGAGAACAAATGGATTTAGTTTTAAACAATGCTTCCAATGGAGAAACTTTTGTTAAATATGTTCCTTTTGTGGTTACAAGTGTTGTTTTTGATCCAAAAAAAGATTTAATTTCTAAAAATTCCAACATTACATTGGCCACTGAAAATTTCAAATTAGATGGCATAAAGTTATACCCAAACCCTACAAATAATAGAATATTTCTGGCTTTTCCAAAGGGAATTTCTCTTCAAAAATCTATTATCTATAACGCTTTAGGTCAAAAAGTAAAAGAAACAACTTCGGCTACTTCTTGGGATGTTAGTGCTTTTTCGGAAGGGGTTTATTTTATGACAATATATACAAAAGAGGGAACTAAACAATTGCAGTTTGTAAAAAAATAAGTTTGGTTTTTTAGAATCAAGTCAGTTATATTTTGATATAACAACCTTTGTTTTGCAATTATTTTTCAATAGAGAATTCTATTTATAATTCCCTACACTTACAACTAATGCTAATCCAGTGTAGTTGTATTTGCCTAAATTTCCAAACAATTTTAAACCAATAGCCAAATCACTTTCTTTTTTTCTATAAAGTTTTAAATTAAACTCATACGGAAAACCTAGTGTGGTTTTAGAATATAATTCGGTAGCATTAGAACCAAAAATACTGAATGTGTTTACATCAATATATTCTGAATAATAAAGCACTGACAACCCGGCACTTGCGCTCAATGAAGCACCATTAAATGGATGGTAAAAACCTATCATTAAGGGTATATTTTCTATACGATAGTGTTTGTAATAATTTAAAGGTATTGACCCTGAGTTATCGACATACTCTAAACCGCTTTGTTCGTTATCAGAAACATAACCTAAAGTGAATAATACATTTGATTGCTGAAAACTAATACTTCCACCTGCTGCAAAACCATCGACATAGCCAAAAGCGCCTCCTGCATAGAGGTCTGCATACCAAATTGAACGTTTATCTGTATTATTTGGGAAGCCACCATTTGGGGATACATCTTGTGAAAAAACACCTGTAATTGAGAAAATCGTTAACGATAAACAAAAGTAAATATGTTTCACAATGATTTTGATTTAGTTAGTAAGTTACTGACTGTTAAAGATATAAAAAATAACAGTACATCAAAGCATCTTCGTGAATCAAATTATCTTTCAATCCTTACTTTCGCATCAAGTTGCTTATCAAAATATTGGAGTGAATCACGTATTGAAGATATTCACTATTCATTACCGTTTCTGAAAAAAATATTCTACCGAATTCCATAGGGTTGTTTTTTGAAAATTTGGCTGCAAAAAACCGTTAAATAACAATACAAAAAACGGAACCAACTTTAAAAGTTATTTCTGTTTTGACTCCATCCCGAAAGATGCAGAATCTAGCACCAGAATAAATTAATTATCTGATGTAAACTGAGATAGCGTTACCATTTTTTAACTTTAATTCATTAATTGTTAGATTAACAATATCATAAGTTGTAGTTACACCATTTATAACAGTAATTAATCTACTATTCCCTTTGGAATAGGTTCCTGACACAGTTGTTAGTGCACATGGACTAACAGTAGAATCATAATCTCCTGAAGTTAATGTATTATCAATCTTTAGATTAATATAATCATGGTCACAACCACTTACATTTTGTGGTGGATCAGCCAATGTTTCTACACCATTAATATTGGTACCAACTTTAACAATACCCCATTTCCCTACTATAGGAGCTATTGTATTTCCATCGTTTTCGTTATTAGGATTACAAGACATTACAAATAATCCGATACTTAGTAGCATCATAAGAAATATGCTTTTAGTTTTCATATCTAATTTGTTTAAAATTAATACTGCAAAATTAGCTGTATAGGTCTCGAAGAATGTTACATAATTATTGATATAGTTTACATTATTATGACGTAATGATAAATTTCATAAAACAAAAACGGTATCGAAAACCCCAATGCCCTAGCCCCGATAGCAGTGGAAATCCTTATTATTTTTCCTTTAAAAACAATAAGATTGCAACGGATAGCGGGAAATAGCTCCTAATCCTTCGACTGCGCTCAGGAAGACAATAAATAATTCCTTATTTTTGCAACAAATTAAACTGAATTATGTTACAGAATCCAAAAAGATATACCATTACGGCGGCATTGCCTTATACAAACGGACCCATTCACATTGGGCATTTGGCGGGTGTTTACGTGCCTTCGGATATTTATTCCAGATATTTAAGATTACTGGGGAAAGACGTTTTGTTTGTTTGCGGAAGCGATGAACACGGCGTGGCGATTTCGATGAAAGCCAAAAAAGAAGGGGTTACACCTCAGGAAGTAATCGATAAATATGATGGAATTATCCGAAAATCATTCTCGGATTTTGGAATTTCATTTGATAATTATTCGAGAACTTCGGCTAAAATTCATCACGATACAGCTTCGGAATTTTTTAGAACGCTATATGATAAAGGTGATTTTATAGAGGAAGTGACCGAGCAGTTGTATGATGCCAAAGCAGACCAATTTTTAGCAGACCGTTTTGTTGTGGGAACTTGTCCACGTTGTGGTAACGAAGAAGCCTATGGTGATCAATGTGAAAATTGTGGTTCGACACTAAATGCAACGGATTTGATTAATCCAAAATCAACAATTACGGGAGAAACTCCAATTATGAAATCGACGAAACACTGGTTTTTGCCTTTGGATCGTTATGAAGATTTCTTGAAAGAGTGGATTCTAGTTGGACATAAAAACGACTGGAAACCCAATGTTTACGGACAAGTAAAATCCTGGATTGACGGCGGACTAGAACCTCGTGCGGTAACTCGTGATCTCGATTGGGGAATTGATGTTCCTGTTGAAGGTGCCGAAGGGAAAAAATTATATGTGTGGTTTGACGCCCCGATTGGTTATATATCTTCGACAAAAGAATGGGCTGCGAGAGAAGGAAAAGATTGGAAACCTTACTGGAAAGATCAGGACACGAAACTGGTTCACTTCATTGGGAAAGACAATATTGTTTTTCACTGCATCATTTTTCCGGCGATGTTGAAAGCAGAAGGAAGCTATATTTTGCCAGATAATGTTCCTGCAAACGAGTTCCTGAACTTGGAAGGAAATAAATTATCGACGTCTAAAAACTGGGCGGTTTGGTTGCACGAATATTTGGAAGAATTTCCGAATCAGCAAGATGTTTTGCGTTATGCGCTGACATCGAATGCACCTGAAACCAAGGATAATGATTTTACCTGGAAAGATTTTCAGGCGAGAAACAACAACGAATTGGTTGCGATTTTTGGAAATTTCATTAATCGTGTGGTGGTGTTAACCAATAAATATTACGAAGGAATCGTTCCAAGTCCGAACACATTTTCGGGAGTTGATGAAGCTACTTTGACCGAATTGAAAGCATACCCAGCCGTGATTTCGAGTTCTTTGGAACGGTATCGATTCCGTGAAGCTTTGGGCGAATTGATGAATGTTGCCCGATTGGGAAATAAATATTTGGCAGACGAAGAGCCTTGGAAAATGGTAAAAACTGATCTGGGTCGTGTACAAACCCAAATGTATGTGGCTTTGCAAATTGCTACTGCTTTGCGTGTTTTGTGTGAACCGTTCTTACCTTTTACCGCTTGCAAATTATCCGGCATTTTGAAAACAGATTTAAAATTAAGTTGGAATAATGTTGCAACAAATTCCGATTTGATTCCTGCAGGACACCAAATTGGGGAAGCCGAATTGCTTTTCGCCAAAATTGAAGACGAAGAAATCCAAAAACAAATAGACAAATTGGAAGCAACAAAGACCGCTAATTTAGCCGAAAACAAAGTGGTTGAACCACAAAAAGAAACCATTCAATATGATGATTTTGCCAAAATGGATTTGCGTGTCGGAACCATTCTCGAAGCAGAGAAAATGCCAAAAGCCAACAAGCTTTTAATCCTAAAAATCGACACTGGTATTGACATTCGCACTATTGTTTCGGGAATTGCCGAGAGTTTTTCTCCTGAAGAAATTGTAGGGAAACGCGTGACTGTTTTAGTGAATTTGGCTCCAAGAAACCTACGTGGCGTTGAAAGTCAAGGAATGATTTTGATGACAAATAACGCCGAAGGGAAGCTCGTTTTCGTAAATCCTGATGCGGATGGTGTTGCGAATGGTGAATCGATAAATTAAAAAAATTAACCGCAGATTTGCAGATTAATAAAAAACTAATCTGCAAATCTGCGGTTGATTTTTTTGAAGGACAAGCGGGAAATTATTTACTCAAAACCTAATTTTACCCTCACTCTTCCTAAAACGCCTTTAGCAACAACTGTAGCCTTTTCGGCACCAGTTTTTAATAAAGCATCTACTTCGGCGAGGTTATTCATAAAGTAATTGTATTTCTCTCTTTCGGTTTTGAATTTATCGACAATCAATTCAAACAAAGCCTGTTTGGCGTGACCGTAACCGTAATTTCCACCCAAATAATTGGCTCTCATTCCTTCTATTTGTTCTCGTGTAGCCAATAAAGAATAAATAGCAAAAGCATTACAGGTTTCTGGATTTTTAGGAGCTTCAAGTGGTGTGCTATCAGTTTCGATGCTCATTACTTGTTTGCGTAAGGCTTTATCATCCAAGAAAATATTGATAATATTATTGGCTGATTTACTCATTTTTCCACCGTTGGTTCCAGGAATCAACATGCTGTTTTCTTGAATTTTGGCTTCAGGAATTACAAAAGTTTCTCCCATTTGGTGGTTAAAACGTGAAGCCACATCACGTGTAATTTCTACGTGTTGCAATTGGTCCTTTCCCACGGGAACAAACTGTGCATCGTATAACAAAATATCGGCAGCCATAAGCATTGGATACGAAAATAATCCAGCATTTACGTCTTCTAATCTATCAGCTTTGTCTTTGAAAGAATGTGCTAATGTCAATCTTTGGAAAGGGAAAAAACAACTCAAATACCAAGACAATTCAGCCGTTTGTGGCACATCGGATTGACGGTAAAAAACTACTTTATCCACATTCAAACCACAGGCAAGCCAAGCTGCTGCGGTGCTATATGTATTTTCTCTTAATGTTTTTCCGTCTTTTATTTGGGTTATCGAATGCAAATCGGCAATGAAAAGAAACGATTCATTTTTAGGATCATTCGATAATTCAATTGCCGGAATGATTGCGCCAAGTAAGTTCCCTAAATGTGGTGTTCCTGTACTTTGAACGCCGGTGAGTATTTTTGCCATTGTAATTTATACTTAAATAAGTTTTCAAATTTAATGCTTTTATAAAGAATTAGCACAGTATTACTTTCTTTTGAGATATTATTTTTGTCATTTCGACGAAGGAGAAATCACATAACGAGAGCAACTAATGCGATTTCTCCTTCGTCGAAATGACATTATTTAAGAATTTGGATAAAATAACATACCAACTTTGCGGTTAAAAAAGTAAATTTGACGCTATGAGAGGAATAAAAATTATTTTTTGGTCCGTTTGGCGTGTCTGGTTATATGTATTAATGACCATACCTATTCTAATTATGTTTCCTTTTTTGGTAGCTTCCATTTTGACCGAAAGTTGCTATCCTTATTTTTTTAAAATGGCTAGAATTTGGGCGAAAGTCATTCTTTTCGGAATGGGATTTTATTATAAAATCGAAAAAGATCAAGAGCTCGAATCTCATAAAAGTTATATGTTTGTTGCCAATCACACTTCAATGGTCGATATTATGCTGATGCTAGTCTCGGTAAAGAAACCTTTCGTTTTTGTGGGTAAAAAAGAATTGGTAAAAATTCCTTTGTTTGGGTTTTTCTACAAACGAACCTGTATTTTAGTCGACAGAACAAATTCCAGAAGTAAACACGGTGTTTTTGAACGAGCACAAAAAAGAATAGATCAAGGACTCAGCATTTGTATTTTTCCCGAAGGCGGAGTTCCTGATGACGAATCTATAGTTTTGGACCACTTTAAAGACGGCGCTTTCCGCTTAGCTATTGACCATCAATTACCGATTGTTCCCATTGCTTTTGGAGATAATAAAAAGCGGTATTCCTATACCATTTTTAGTGGAAGCCCAGGACTTTTACGCGTAAAAATTCTTCCATTTATTGAAACAGAAGGAAAAACAATGGCTGACAAGAATAGTCTTAAAGACCAAGCTTGGAAAGTAATTCATAAACAATTGCAATTATTTGAATCCAAAAAGTAATTGCTTTCGAAATGAGATTGCTTCGTTCCTCGCAATGACAGTAAAAGAAAAGAGCCTCACATTGGAGACTCTTTTCTAATTTTAAGCATTTTTTTCTTTTATTAAAGCCTTGATTTTGGCTTCTACTTCATCGGCTAGTTCCGGATTGTCTTTGATTAACGATTTTACAGCATCACGACCTTGACATAAAATTTCTATTTAAGTGCTTTTTCTATTGTTTGGTCAAAATCAAATCATTTACTGGCATAATTTGGGCTGCATTACCATTGGGGCAATCTTTTAAAGAAATAATCTCTTGTTGCTCCATAAAAAACAATCTCATTTTGTTATTATTACTGTTTGGTTGAATATCAATAATAATACTGCCTTTTTGACCACACAAACTTTCTTTTCCTATATAATACAAAAAATAAGAAGCCTTTTCCCAATAATCCCCTTTAATAACATAAGAACTAGTGTCTGGTAACGCTCTGGTATCTTCAATAATTGTTCCGTTACTATCTGAAATAACATAACGCATTAGGAGTTTGTCTTCCAATAAGTTTTTATAATTACTTGTATATTTTGTTATTCTAAATTCATAATTTCTACTATTATAAGTTCCTTTCCACGTTCCTACATATTTGTCTAATATATTATTTACGTCTTTTATATAAGTAATATTTTTAGGGATTCCATTTCCAGAATCTAAGTATTTTGCTACTTCTTCCAGTGGCAGTATAGTTTGTGCTTTACAAGATAAATTCGATAGGATAATAAATCCTAAAATTAGTATTTTTTTCATTTTTTTCGTTTTTTGTGTTATTGACATGGAGTTGTTTGTAATAAATTGATTGCGTCTAATGATTTTTTTTCTGATGTTCCGTCATCGTTCACTTTATATAAGGTAATTCCTTTGATGCCTATATTGTCTTTTAAAAACAGTAAAAAACCTAGCTCATTTCCATCCTTTTTTGTTGCTAATTTGAATTTATCATCTAAATCAGTTCCCCAATTAAAATTCGTGTTTATATCGGCAATATTTCCTGTAAATTTTAAAGTATATGTTCCTGAACTAGAAACCATTGTGGAATAAACATCTGCTACAAGAATAGTATTGGTTTTTGTATTAAGTAAAGTTTCTAAGAACTGCTTAATGTCCTGAGGAGAAAATATTGGGATAGGCTTAGACATTATGGGCGAACCATCTGGATGAAACTTTCCTGATGGATAAGGGTTTATGTGGACATGAATACCACCCTTAAAATTAGTTCCTGCAGGAGGAGTCATATAATTTGGATTACTGCTACTAACAAAATCTAGAAATGTTCCGTCTGCTTTTTGTACCACCCCAGTTTCTTTTAATAAACCTGTATTCTTTTTAAGTAAATCTATTTTTGCTTTAAAATCAGGATTACTGTTTTGTGTCTTTAATCTATCACAAGGGTCTAATACATTATCAATAATTTCATTTCTAATAGTTACGTATTTGTAGGTTTCATAAGAACTTTCAGATTCACCACAAGGCACGCTCATAGGTTCATCTACGGTGTATGTTGCAATTGTGGTATAAGCGTACTTTTTTTCAGTAATAGTACCAACGGTTATATTGTAATAATGATCTGTATAGATTGAATAAGTAACATAGACATGCTCTGAAAGATAACAGACGGGTACGCTGGCTGTTTTCTTATTTCCTAAATGAAATCGATTAATGATATCATTAAGAGGCATTAAAGCATTATTTGCATATGGATTTATACTTTTCCCGTTAATCACCACTAGTTGGTCTATTTGCTTTCCGTACAATTCATAAACGTTAAGAGTGCCAGTAAAGGCGTCTATTTTTTGAATAGAATTAGCATATAAAGGATGATTTAAACCAGAATAGATTTCAATTAAATAGGAGTAAATCTGATTTTCTTTCTTAATACTAATCAATGCGTATTTTAATTTGCTTTGAAATAAATTGGATTTGATTATGGTCGGATTTTTTTCTTCAACCTCTATTTCATAAATTTCAACACCATCTTTCTCTATTTTCTTTATGCTTTCCCAATTTACAACCAAATTATTAGCAAAAGTTTGATTTTTAAATTGATCTAGTTTCAAATCTTTTGTTAGTTGATTTGTAATGGCATCGGTTTGATTTATTCCCGCAGTATTATCTTCAGGACTACAAGAGAAAAGGATTAAAGCCAAAGCAACTAAACAACACTTAAAGTTTAAATTTTGGGGTTTGGGGTTTGGGGTTTGGGGTTTTTCATAAATTAGTAGGTTTTAAAATTAGAGTTCTAAATTAGCAATAAATTCTTATAAAACACGCTTTTTTATTAAATAATTTCACCTCTTTTGGTGTTCTTCAGAAAGTTGAATTTAAAAGTAAACCAAAAAAAAGAGCCTCACATTGGAGACTCTTTTCTAATTTTAAGCATTTTTTTCTTTTATCAAAGCCTTGATTTTGGCTTCTAATTCATCGGCTAATTCCGGATTGTCTTTGATTAACGCTTTCACCGCATCACGACCTTGTCCTAATTTAGTTTCGCCATAACTGAACCAAGAACCCGCTTTTTTGATGATTTCAAATTCAACGGCTAAATCCAAGATTTCTCCTGTTTTAGAAATTCCTTCGCCATACATAATATCAAATTCAGCTACTTTAAATGGCGGAGCCACTTTGTTTTTCACGACTTTCACTTTGGTTCTGTTTCCAAGTACGTTATCGCCATCTTTGATTTGAGTCGAACGACGAATATCCAAACGTACCGAAGCATAAAACTTCAAGGCATTTCCCCCCGTCGTAGTTTCAGGATTTCCGAACATTACGCCAATTTTTTCTCTCAACTGGTTGATGAAGAAAACCGTACAATGCGTTTTGCTGATGGTTCCAGTCAATTTTCTCAAAGCTTGAGACATCAAACGAGCGTGTAATCCCATTTTAGAATCACCCATTTCGCCTTCGATTTCACTTTTTGGAGTCAAAGCAGCAACCGAGTCAATCACGACAATGTCAATCGCTCCTGAACGAATTAAATTCTCGGCAATTTCCAAAGCTTGTTCCCCGTTGTCAGGTTGAGATATGATTAAGTTTTCGATGTCAATGCCCAGTTTTTCGGCATAATTTCTATCGAAAGCGTGTTCTGCATCTATAAAAGCAGCAATTCCACCAGCTTTTTGAGCTTCGGCAATGGCGTGCAAAGTCAAGGTTGTTTTTCCCGAAGATTCAGGACCGTATATTTCAATCACTCTTCCTCTTGGATAACCGCCAACTCCCAAGGCTAAATCGATTCCCAAAGATCCTGACGAAATAGTTTCCACTTCTTCGACGGCTTTGTCGCCCATTTTCATTACGGTGCCTTTTCCGTAGGTTTTATCTAGTTTGTCAAGTGTAAGTTGTAGTGCTTTTAATTTGGCTTCTTTCTCTGAACTCATCTTTTCTTTCATTTATTTTTGTGCTTATCTTTTTGTAAAAATACTTCTTTTTTTGGAAGAAGCAAGAGGAATTTTTACGGAAATTGGATTAATAGTTTAAGAGTAGGATGAAAATTTTACTTTTGCAATTTTTCAAAACTTGATGATGAATTTCCGTCAGGAGAAATGTCTAAATATTTATCATTAATCCATAAAATCCCATTTCCAAAAGTTTTAAATTTCTCTCCTAATTCATTAAAATTTTTCCATTCACTTAATTCAATTTCACAATATCCGTCGTCGCTTTTCAGCCAAGTTCCTTTGTCGGTTAAAACAACATTACCGTTTTGATAATAATGTAAAAATGTTCCATCACCTTTAATTTCTAAATAATTAACTGCCGTTGGATTATTTTTACAAATATATTTTCCTGAAAGATCTTGTGAACACGTTCTTAAGTCTAAACAGCTTTGAAACAATAAAATTGAAATTAGGACAATTATAAAATTTTTCGGATTCATTGTTGGTGTTTTAATGTTAATTTCACACAAACAACGCCTTCAATTCCGTAGCATCGTGAGGATTTAATTTTCCAGCCAAGACCAAGCTAAGCTCTTTTCTTCTCAAGGCGTCATTATAACGGTGTTCTTCAAGTTTAGTTTCGGGAATTATTTGTGGCACTTCAACAGGTTTTCCGGCGTCATCGACAGCCACGAAAGTATAAATGGCTTCATTGGACTTTGTTCTTTCTCCAGATTTTTTTTCTTCAATCCAAACATCAAGGTAAATTTCCATTGAAGTTTTGAAGGCTCTTGACACTTTAGCCTCAATAATAACAACACTTCCCAACGGAATTGCTTTGTTGAAAGCCACGTGGTTTACAGAAACGGTAACGGCAATTCTACGCGAATGTCTTCCTGCAGCAATACTAGCGGCACGATCCATTCGGGCCAATAATTCGCCACCAAAAAGGTTGTTTAAGGGATTTGTTTCGCTAGGTAAAACCAAATCAGTTAATACGGTCAAAGATTCAGAAGGATGTTTTGAATTCATTTTTATGTTTTTTAACCATATAAGGAATATAAGGTCATTTGAGTTTGTTGTAATAAATAGTTTTTATTTATTGTTGAGCAAAATTACACGTTTATTTTGAGTAAATAACAAATTAAGAACTAAGTCATCTAGCCTTAAATGATCTTAAATGCCTTATATGGTAAACTTTAAATATCTTTAACTCAACAATAAAACCGCCATAACTGCCGGGATAAAGTAGATAACAATGGTTCTAGCGCCGTCATAATCTTTGGCTAGTCGTTGCCCAAAAAGCAACATCAATAAAGTGATACTTGAAAAAACAGCACCGTATAAACCAAAGGTTCTTCCGTTGCTTACGAACAATTCGATGCCACCTACTACGCACAAAATCCCAGAAATTAATTCTAAAACCAAGATATTCAGCAAGGCTAAACGAACCAGGTTTTTCAATTGGGTTTTGGCAAAATGCTCTTTTAGCCAATCGAGGTTGTCTTTCCAATAAAATAATTTATCATAACTGGATTGTATGAATGTGATGGCCAAAAAAGCCAAAAGCAAAATGGAGGCTGCGTTGTTCATATTCTTATTTTTTATGTATTAAACGGGTGAGTTTTATGGATAAATCAGTGAGGATTATTTTGGCATTTCCGTTGCGCTCAATGTGGTAAATTGCATCGGACAATTCCTGGAATATTTCGTGAATGTTGTTGCCGTTTACAAAAGGCGCAAATTTGGCTATCGTAAAATTTTCAACGGCTGGCTCAAAATAAACCAGACTTGGCGTTTCGTAATTATGCATCAATGCTTGACGGAAAATATCAATGCAATATTGCAGAAACTTCTTTTGGGTTTCTCTTCCCAAAGCAGCAATTTGTTCGCTCCAATGAATTAAATCTGCAATTACAGCTGGATTTCCTTTGGCTTTGAAAGCCGCACGAACCCAAACCACAAACCATTGTTCGAATGGAAATTCTTCGCTGTCATCTTTTAGCAAATGCAAGGCCTTATTGTAATTTCCTTGTGCTTGATGGGCGATTTTTGTAGCCAGTTTTGGTTCTATTTGTTCGCGAGAAACAAGAGCTCCAGTAATGACGTGTTCGCTCAATCCATTTAAATGCAGGACTTGACAACGAGAGCGAATTGTTTGAATGATGTCTTCCTCGTTTTCGGAAATCAGAATAAAAACTGTTTTTTCTGGCGGTTCCTCGAGCAGTTTCAGTAATTTATTGGAAGCAGAAATATTCATTTTATCGGCCATCCAAACAATCATAATTTTATAACCGCCTTCATATGATTTTAAAGCTAATGCTTTTAGAACTTCTTGTGCGTCATCAACCCGAATTTCGCCTTGTTTGTTTTGGACGCCTAAAACGGAATACCAATCGAACAAACCTCCATAAGGATTTTGGCTAATAAATTGTCTCCAATCTGCAATGAAATCAAGACTTTTTGGATTTTTTTTCACATCTTCGGTGCTTACCGTTGGATAAACAAAATGTAAATCAGGATGTGAAATCTTTTGGAATTTGAGATTGCAAGCTTCATTGATACCTGAATTTTCTCCGTTTTGATTGCCACATAAAATGTATTGAGCATAAGCAATCGCCATTGATAAAGTGCCACTTCCCTCAGGTCCAACAAATAATTGTGCGTGAGGAATTCTACCTAAATCGGCGCTTCGTGTCAAGTGGTTTTTGATGTAATCCTGCCCTAAAATTTCTGAAAACTGCATAGGGCAAATATAGAATAAAAAGCTTCAAAAACTGCAAAGGTTTATTGTTTTGGAACCTTTAAAAAAGGATTATTTTAGATTTAATTTTTGCATTAAAGTTATTTGAGTGTCTAGTTTAATTAATCCCCTTCTTGGGCGATCTAAATCCAAAGTAATAAAAATCACGATACAGATTAAGAAACAAAGACTAAAACAAACATAATTTTTTTAACCTAAAATTAAAAAAATCAATGATTACATAAAATTACAACGTTTTCGTTATCAGATTGCTATAATTTTTAAACTATTCTTATTTTTAAGTTCCTTAAAAGTTCTATATTTGTTTTTCTTTCAAAAAATTTAAAAACACAACCAATGAAAACTATAAACGATTTCGATTTCAAAAACAAAAAAGCCATAATCCGTGTTGATTTCAATGTGCCATTAGACGAAAATTTTAATGTAACTGATGCCACTCGAATCGAAGCGGCAAAACCTACAATTGATAAAATTCTTGCCGATGGAGGAAGCGTGATTTTGATGTCACATCTAGGAAGACCAAAAGGATTGGAAAGAAAATATTCATTAGGACATATTGTAAAAAAGACTTCAGAAATTCTAGGACAAACGGTTTATTTTTCGCCAGATTGTATTGGAACTGAAGCTGAGAAAGCGGTAAATAATTTACAACCGGGACAAATTTTATTATTGGAAAACTTACGTTTTTATGCTGAAGAAGAAGCTGGAGATGTTGATTTTGCAAAAAAATTAGCTTCTCTTGGAGATATATATGTAAACGATGCTTTTGGAACAGCTCACAGAGCACACGCATCAACTACCATAATTGCACAGTTTTTTCCAAAGGATAAATGTTTTGGATTATTATTGGCAAAAGAAATCGAAAGTTTGAACAAAGTTTTAAAAGATTCCCAGAAACCAGTTACTGCAGTTCTTGGAGGATCGAAAGTGTCTTCTAAAATAACGGTTATCGAAAACATTCTGGACAAAGTTGACCATATGATTATTGGTGGCGGGATGACTTTTACTTTCGTGAAAGCATTGGGCGGAAAAGTTGGAGAGTCCATTTGTGAAGACGATAAACAAGAATTGGCATTGGAAATCTTGAGATTGGCCAAAGAAAAAGGAGTTCAAATTCATATTCCTGTGGATGTTGTTGCTGCAGATGCTTTTTCGAATGATGCCAATACTAAAATTGTTGATGTTCGTGAAATTCCTGACGGATGGCAAGGATTGGATGCCGGACCAAAATCATTGGAGAACTTCAAAAAAGTAATTTTAGAATCAAAAACGATACTTTGGAACGGACCTTTAGGCGTTTTCGAAATGCCGAATTTTGCCAATGGTACCATAGAATTAGGCAATTTTATTGCTGAAGCAACTGAAAACGGAGCATTCTCGCTTGTAGGCGGAGGCGATTCTGTTGCAGCTGTTAAACAGTTTGGTTTTGAAGACAAAGTGAGTTATGTTTCAACTGGTGGAGGAGCTATGCTTGAGATGCTTGAGGGTAGGATTTTACCCGGAATAGCTGCTATTTTGGACTAAATATTGCATTTTTAACAATATTTACTGAAATTTTTAGTTATAACGTATTATGTTTGCAAAAACGATTTGTTTTTAATCGTTTGAATTATAGTAAGTTGATTAAAGAAATATGAATATAAAAAACATTTCCCTGTCGTTTTTTCTACTAGTTTCGATTTCTATGTTTTCGCAAAAATTTGTTGAAAACAATGGGTTTGCAAAAACTGAAATAAAAAATTTCTATTTAGATTCCATCAAAAAAACTTTCGTAAAAGACGATTTGGCGTCTTGCGTAGACAGTTTATGGCTGAAGGAATTAGCCAATTTAGATATATACAATGATATTTCTGATGATATAAAAAACATTAACATTGACGAAAAAGTTGATTTTGAGTTGCCCACTGAATTACTGAAGGAAAGACTAACGGCAATGGACGCAAAATCACCTTTCAACATTGAATACAATCCCGGTCTGGAAAATATCATCAAGTCATTTTTAAAGAATAGAAAGAAATCGTTTGGAAGGTTAATGGCCATTTCAGAATATTATTTTCCAATGTTTGAAGAGGCTTTGGCCAAACAAAACGTGCCGTTAGAGATAAAATATTTAGCAGTAGTAGAATCAGCCTTGAACCCAAAAGCAGTTTCTAGAATGGGAGCAACCGGACTTTGGCAATTTATGTATCAAACAGGCAAACAATACAATCTGAAGATTGATTCCTATGTAGACGAACGAAGCGATCCTGTTAAATCAAGCGATGCTGCGGCACAATATATGACTAATATGTATGCAATTTTTGGCGATTGGGATTTGGTTTTGGCATCTTATAATTCAGGACCAGGAAATGTTGCTAAAGCCATTCGTCGTTCTGGTGGACAACAAAATTATTGGAACATTAGAAAAAATTTACCAAAAGAAACTCAAGGATACGTTCCCGCTTTCTTGGCAACGATGTACATTTATGAATATCACAATGAACACGGAATCAAGCCAGACAGAGCAATTGTGAAGCATTTTGCCACTGACACTGTAATGATTAAAAAGCAGATGTCGTTCAAGCAAATCTCAGATTTGTTAGATGTTCCAGTTGCACAATTGCAACTTTTGAACCCTTCTTATAAACTGAACGTAATTCCGTTTTATCAAGACCAAGCTCATTTTTTAAGATTACCACAGGAGAAAATAGCTGTTTTTGTTTCAAACGAAGACAAGATTTATGCGTATGCACAACGTGAATCAGACTTACGAGAAAGACCATTTCAAGTTAATAAAGCAATTGCCGCAACAGACACTTTGAATTACACACAACAACGAATTACACTTCCAAAAACGAAATATTATACTGTAAAACGTGGAGACAATTTGGGAGAAATCGCCGATAAATATAGTGTTACCGTTGCTGATATTAAAAAATGGAATAGATTAAAAAGTAATTCTGTTGCTCGTGGCAAAAGCTTGAAAATCATTACCAACGAAAGCGTTGTTCAAACTGTTAAAAAAGAACAAAAAACCGACAATCTTCCTATAGAAATTAAAACGGATAAGCAACAAATTGCGGCTTCAGAAGCTAAAACCAGTAAGGAAGATAAAACAAAGAAATCCATAAAAACAGATACTTTATCATCTAATGTTGCTGCTTATTATGTGGTTCAAAAAGGAGATAATTTAAGCAATATTGCTAAAAACCACAATGTTTCTGTGGCTGAAATAAAAGAATGGAATCATCTTTCTAATGCTTCAATCCAATTAGGAATGTCATTGCAAGTTTCTGATAATGTAGTGAATTCTAAAGAAGAGTTAGCAATGGCTCCAAAGTTGGAAAACGTAGAATATATCGTTAAAAAAGGAGACAATCTTGGCAGTATTTCCAAAAAATTCGGAAGCTCTTTAGACGATTTGAAACAATGGAATAATTTGCAAGACAATACTATTGCTTTGGGACGTAGTTTAATTGTTGCTAAAAGCGAATTAGAAATTGTTAAAGCAGAAACTCCTGAATCATTCAAGAAAAAAGAAAATTTGGCTTCCGTTTCAAAAAACAAAGGCATCGACTATTTAGTAAAAAAAGGCGATTCTTTATACAGCATTTCCAAGAAATATCCTGGCGTAACCATTTCGGACATTAAAAAATGGAATGATTTACGCGCTGAAGACCTTAAACCAGGAATGAAGCTAAAAATAAACGGATAATACAATAATCTTCTATAAATTTGGGTTTTATTTTAAAATTGAATTTTAATGAATAAAGCCCATTTTCTATTTCTTCTTATTCCTTTCTTCTTTATTTCGTGTGCCAAGAAAAATGATAATTTACCTCGGAAAGCGACAGGAAAAATCAATACTATTTCGGTTATTATTGACGATCAGTTATGGAATGGCGAGATTGGCGACAGTATTCGAAACAAGTTTGCATCACCCGTAATAGGTTTGCCGCAGGAAGAACCTCTTTTTACCATAAACCAATATCCCGTCAAATTGATGGAAGGATTTATGACGGACAGCCGGACGATTATTGTCGTAAAAAAAGAAGAAAAAAATCAATTTGTAATCAAGAAAAACCAATATGCATCGCCCCAAAACGTGTTTCATATTTCAGGGAAAACAAGTTCAGGGATTTTGAAAATTATTGAAAAAAATGCGCCCAAAATAATTCAAACCATTAAAGAAACGGAAATTGTCGAAAGCCAAAGAATTAACGGCCAGTCACTACTCAATCCCCAAACAATTGCAAACAAATTTCATATTTCTTTAAAAGTCCCATCCGGATATTTGTACGTACTTCAAGACACTAGTTTTATTTGGCTTAAAAAAGAAATTGTCAGTGGAAATTCGAGTCTTTTGATTTATCAGGTTCCAATAAGTTCTATTAAAAAAGACCCAAATAGCGTTGCAAATATTGTAAAAATGCGTGATTCTATTGGAGATTTGTATATTCGCGGAACAGAACTCGACACCCATATGATTACCGAAGAAGGCTATGCTCCTTATCTTTTCAAGGTAAAATTAAACGGAAAAGAAACCTACGAAACCAAGGGAACTTGGGAGTTAAAAAATGATTTTATGTCAGGACCTTTCATCAATTATGCCATTGTTGATAAGCAACACGATAGAATCTTGGTTTTAGAAGGATTCTGTTATTCGCCTTCAAAGGAAGAACGAGATTTAATGCACGAATTAGAGTCAATTATAAAATCAATTATTGTTTTAAAATAAAATTAGTTAGATGGGAATACAATGGAAAATAAAGTCTTTCGAAAATCTTTCTGTAAATGAACTTTATGATATTCTGAGATTAAGAAGTCAGATATTTGTGGTCGAACAAAACTGCGTTTATCTTGATCTTGACGGAAAAGATAAATTAGCGCTGCATCTTTTTGGTGAATTCGAAGGTAAGATTGTGGCCTATTCACGAATTTTCAAAGCGGGTATTTCTTTTGATAATTCCTCAATTGGAAGAGTGACTGTCGATGCAAACTATCGTGACAGAAAATGGGGTCATGACTTAATGCGAGAAGCGATTGCAGGAATTAAATCTCATTTTGGCGAATGCAAAATCACAATTGGAGCACAATTGTATTTAAAAAAATTCTACGAAAGCCACGGATTTGTTCAAACCAGCGAGATGTATTTAGAAGACGATATCCCGCATATTGAGATGAAAAAGGAGTAATTATAATTTAGTGACAAGAAATTCTACTCTTCTGTCAAAGTCATCTCCTTTGCCAAGCGGAAAACGGTTCCCATAGCCTTTATAAGCCATTCGATACGGACTTATTCCTTTGGATCGAAGATAGCTAAACACATTTTTGGCTCTATTTACAGAAAGGTCCCTATTTTGGGTTTCTTGGTCAATTCCATCAGAATATTTGCTTGAAGTGCAACAAACGTGACCTTTAATTTCAAATCGTAACGACTTGTGTTTTGCTAATATAACAACAGTTCTATCCAATTCTTTTTTTGCTTTTAACGAAAGAACACTCGAACCCATCTCAAACAGAATCTTGTCTAGAATAATGAGATCACCTACTTTTGGGTTTTCGGGAAAGAAATTATACACGGTATTTTTGATAAAAACTAAATCGACTCGCCTGTTTTTATAACGCGTTTTCTCCAAATTTTTCACAGTGTCTTTGTCCAAAACTACCCTTCCGCGGCCTTCGCAAATGAAAATTTTATACAGAGGAACGTTATTGGAAATTAAAATTTTCTGAACAGTAGCCACTCTTTTTTCGGACAATTTGTTGTTATACTCTTCGCTACCTCTATCGTCGCAATATCCATAGAGTTGGATGGCATTATATTGTGATAATTCAGTTGAGTTTACAATATCAATAATTGAATTTATTTGGGTTTTATTTAATGCGAATTTATCAAATTCAAAATATACGGATTGGACAGCCTTTTCTTGGGCCGATAGATAGCCAATTGATAAAAAAAGTAGAATTAGGAAGCCTCTTTTCATCACATTTTCAAAATAGTTTTATATTCGGAACTATTGTTCAAGAGACTAACTGCTTTCTTGATTTCGGAGTTATTTTTAAGATAATATTGATACAATCCTTCTTGATATTGATAGCGTTTAATGATTTCGTCTACAATTAAATTTTTAATTTCTTTTTGGTTTTTATCCAAAGAGTTGTCTTCACTTTTTTGAAGCTTGGATAGTAATTGTTGATATTCTGAGCTAATGCTTTCGTCAACTTTTTCTTTTTTGGCCACAGCTAAAGTGTTTTTTAAAGCGAGTTCCGTTTCGGTGTCGAAAGTGTATTTTTCGGCTTTCAAAAATTGTTTGAAATCTTGAAAATCTGCATCGGAGAACGTTGGAATTTGATTTCCTAAATTTGGATTTTTGTAATAATAATTGGTAACATAATTAAAAATCCCGTCGTTTTTTTGCAAGGCTTCCGTAATTGGACTCGTTTTCGTTTCCTCTAATTCGATGTCAGGCTGAATTCCTCCACCATCATAAACAGTTCTTCCTTTTCGGGTTTTGAAGGCGTTATAATTCTTGGCTTCAGTTTTTATGGCGACTCCATTTTTGTCTTTATGGGCATAATCCAAAGCTTGAATACATCTTCCTGAAGGAGTATAATAACGAGAAATGGTGACTTTTAATTGGGTTCCATAGGTCAAATCTACAGGTCTTTGTACCAATCCCTTTCCAAAACTTCGGCTACCGATTATTACCGCACGATCTAAGTCTTGTAAAGCTCCTGAAACAATTTCTGATGCCGAAGCACTTTTTCCGTTGACAAGAATTACTAATGGAATTTCAGTATCTAAAGGTTCTTTCGAGGTTTTATAAGTATTATTGTGCTTCTCAATTTTTGATTTTGTGGTTACTATTATTTCGTTTTTTGGAACAAATAAATTGCAAATATTAACTGCTTCATTCAAAAGCCCTCCGGGATTTCCCCTTAAATCCAGGATAATTCTTTCTGCCCCATCTCTTTTTAATTTCTCCAATGCATCCTTGGTTTCTAGCGAGGCTTTTTGGTTAAAATGAGACAAAACAATATAACCGGTTTTTTCGTCAATTTTTCCAAAAAACGGTACCGATTTTATAGCGACTTCATCAAGAACAATTTGTGTAGTGTTTGTTTTACCTTGGCGAATGTATTTGACCTCAACTTTAGTGTTTTTTGCTCCTCTAAAAAGCTGTGAAGCATCATCCTTGAAGTCAGACAAAAGTATATCCCCTATTTGAATAATTTCGTCGCCGGCTTTAAGTCCAGCTTTGTCTGCAGGGAAGTTTTTATAGGGTTCCCTAATGATTAATTTGTTCTCTTTTCGAGTAATCAGCGCACCAATACCTGTATATTCGCCAGTGTTATTAATTTTAAATTTAACAACATCTTGCTCATTGAAATATACCGTGTAAGGATCAAGGCTGGCCAGCATTCCCTTAATGGCTTTGTCCATTAAATCACCCGGGTTTGTTTCGTCGACATAGTTTTTATTCAGCTCTTTAAAAAGCGTTGTGAATATTTCTACTTGTTTGGCAATTTCAAAAAAATCGTCTTTGAAACTAACGCCTACAAACAAAAATGCCGTAGCTATGGCTGGAAGTATGAATTTTTTTTTGAATGGAGAAGTCATATCTATTTGGTTTTTTTCTTAAATCTTTTTCTAATAAAATAAAATCCTGTTGCTAAAATAATCAGAAAAGGCCATATAGTTAATAATCCAATGAAGAAACTTGAAATTCCATTAAATCCAGATTTTATTGCATTCCAAATTTTTGAACCATATGAAATTGTCGCGCCACCTTCATTGGCAACAGTTTTATAAAATTCAATAGTTATCGTACTCATTGAAATCTGGCTTTGCATATAACGCAATTGTCCTTCTTTGGCTTCAATTTCTTCACGAATGGCAGAAAGTTGTTTTTCGATTTCCAACATTTCCGTAACCTTGTTTGCTTTTTTCAAAAGTTCAAGATAGCGAACTTCTAATACTTTTTTTGCTTTTAATCGGGCATCAATATCAATGTATTCTTCGGTTACATCTTGTGATGAAATTTCTTTGTTGTCAAAATAAGCGACACCTTTTGAAATGTCTTTTAAAAACAAATCGAAGTTTTTACTAGGAACACGAACAGTAATGTTTTTAAAAACTGATTCATAATTTTTTCCTTCGGTATCATTTTGAATAATAGCATTATGACTTTTAACAGCCGATTGAATTTGACTGTATGTGGCTTCTAAATCATTGGTTTCAAACCGAAGATTACCCGTTTTAATGATTTTTTGTTCAATATTTTTGTCTTCAGTTTTTTGAGGAGCATCGAGAGCGGCATAATTGTCATTTGCCGAAGCCTTTTCTTTCGAAGGAAGTTTCATAGCTGATATTGACATATCTTCAGCTTCAGCTTTTTTGCAACTAGACGATGACAAAAGAAACATCAAAAATAAGAGAACGGTTTTCATAAGGATTTGGTTTAGAATAATGAAACGTAAAAATAATGAAAATTCGTATGAAAAAAACCTATACTATTCTTCGTTTTTTATTTGGTGAACAAACTTTTCAAACAATTGTATGGTCTTGGTATTGATTTCTTCATAAGTCAAGCGGTCTTTGGTTTGATAAAAAAACATAAACGCATACTTTTTGTCCAGATTATCAACGAGTAAATGTTTGTTCAATCGATACGTTTCACGAAGGACTCTTTTGAAATAATTTCGATCCACGGCGTGTTTGAAGTATTTCTTGGAAACTGAAACGCCTATTTTTAGTTTTTGTTCTGAATCTTCGGGAATGCCATAATCACTTTCCACGTAAACCAGTCTCAAAGGATATTTGGAGACAGATTTGCCTTTGGAAAAAAGCAAATCTATCGTGATTTTACTTTTTAGCTTTTCGTTTTTTGGATAAGTGAAGTTCATTATATGAAGATGTCCGTAATTTTTTGAAAGGCAAAGGTACAATTAAACCCTAAATGGCATTATTGTTTAGGATTAAAATCGATCGCTATATTTATTTATTACTTTTGTGTGTAATTTTAAAAAAATGAAAAAAATTTTATTATATCCCATAACACTACTATACTATTTTGCTTATTTAGTGGTTTTGTGCACTATTCATCCTATTCAGTGGGTTGCTTTTAAGCTTTTTGGCGACCAAGGATTAAAAGTTTCCTTTGATTATGTGGCTTACTTTAGTTTAAAATGCACGCATATTTTAGGAATCAGATATACTTTCGAAAACAGAGAATTGATTCCCAAAAATGTCCCTATTATATTCGTGTCAAATCATCAAAGTCTATTGGATACAGCTGGAATCATTTGGTATTTGAGACGTTTTTATGTTGCTTTTGTTACTAAAAAAGAATTGGGAAAAGGAATACCGGCTATTTCATATAATTTACGTCACAGCAAATATGTGCTTATCGATAGAAGTAATCCTAAGCAAGCTATTCCAAAAATTAAATCTCTTGCAGAATATATCGAAAAAGAAAAACGTTCAGCGGTTATTTTTCCTGAAGGAACAAGAAGTAAAACAGGAATACCAAACGAGTTTGCACAAAGTGGGTTAAAAATATTATGTAAATATGCGCCATCAGCCTACGTGGTTCCTATAAGTATTAACAATTCTTGGAAAGTGTATCAATACGGTTATTTTCCGTTAAGTGTGGGACATCATCTTATTTTTACAGTGCATAAACCATTGAAAGTAAGTGATTTTTCTTTTGATGAGTTAATAGAAAAAACAGAAAAGGCTATTGTAGAAGGAATAAAAGTTTAATTTATCGAACCTAATGATCCCTCATTTTCTATAAAATCACCATTTTTTAATTGAAAAAGCAGTGTTAATAATACATTAGCATTTTTGCAAACACCAACTAACAAAAATATATTTCCTATTTTTGCAAACAAAAATTACATAATGCAAAAAATTATATCTTACCCCATATCCTTTATTGCAATTCTGTTATTCCTTTTAACAATAATTGTTTTTCATCCCATCCAGTGGGTTTGCTTCAACGTCTTTGGTTACCAAGCCCATAAAAAAAGTGTTGATTATATGAACTTCATCTTGTTAAGAATTGGACACGTTTTGTTTAATAATTTTAAAATAGAAGGCAGGGAAAGCATTCCAATTGGAGTTCCAATCATTTTTGTAGCAAACCATCAAGGAATGTATGATATTATTGGAATGATTTGGTTTTTGAGAAAATTTCATCCGAAATTTGTAAGCAAAGTTGAATTAGGGAAAGGCATTCCAAGTGTTTCCTATAATTTACGACACGGTGGCTCTGTACTTATAGACAGGAAAGAACCTAAAACAGCCATTCCAATAATTAAAGAATTGGCTAAATATATAGAAAAGTATAAGCGATCGGCGGTAATTTTTCCGGAAGGAACAAGAAGTAAAACAGGAAAACCGAAGGAATTTGCACAAAGCGGCTTGAAAATATTGTGTAAATATGCGCCTTCAGCTTATGTTGTACCAATAAGTATCAATAATTCCTGGAAGTTTTTTAAATTTGGCGGTTTCCCGTATGGTTTAGGTAATCACATTACTTTTACTATTCATAAGGCTTTAGCAGTCGAGAATTATGCCTTTGAAGAAATAATGGAAAAAACAGAAAGTGCTATTGTTCAAGGAATAAAAGTTTAAATTAATAATAAATTGTGTATGTTTGGGGCAAATCCAATACTCCAATATCCGAAATAAATTAAATATGTCAATAAAAAATATTCGATTAGAAGTAATGCAACTTCTAGAAAAAAACGTCAGCAGTTATGTTGACCAATATCTAATTCCGGTTGAAAAAATTTGGCAACCATCTGATTTTTTGCCCAATTCAGAAAGCGATAATTTTCTTGAAGATGTAAAAGAATTAAGGGAAATTTCAAAAGATTTACCTTATGACTTTTGGGTTGCGATGGTTGGAGATATGATAACCGAAGAAGCTTTACCAACCTACGAAAACTGGTTGATGGAAGTGGAAGGTGTTGATAACCTGGAAAGAAACGGTTGGGCTAAATGGGTTCGTCAGTGGACGGGAGAAGAAAATCGTCACGGTGATTTACTCAATAAATATCTTTATTTATCAGGACGAGTAAATATGCGCGAGATAGAAATGACTACTCAACATTTAATAAACGATGGTTTTGACATTGGAACCGGAAGAGATCCCTATAAAAACTTTGTGTATACTAGTTTTCAGGAATTAGCGACTTATGTTTCTCATAATAGAGTTTCGCAATTAGCAAAGAGTTATGGTGACACTAAATTAGCCAAAATGTGCAAAATGATTGCGGGCGACGAGATGCGTCATCACCTAGCTTATAGCGAATTTGTCAATCAGATTTTCAAAATTGACCCAAGTGAAATGATGCTTGCTTTTCAATATATGATGAAAGCTAAAATTGTGATGCCAGCGCATTTCTTAAGAGAATCAGGACAAAAAATCAGTTCTGCTTTCGAACATTTTTCAGATTCAGCACAGCGAATTGGGGTTTATACCGCGAGCGACTATGTTGACATTATGCAAAAATTAATCGAAAAATGGCAGATCGATAAAATTTCAGGCTTAACCGATGAAGCAGAAAAAGCAAGGGATTATTTAATGAAATTGCCTGCAAGAATGGCAAGAATTTCAGAGAGATTAGTTATACCTCAAGAATCATTTATTTTTAAATGGGTTGAACCTGCAAGAATTTAATTCTGCCAAATTTTAAATGTTGAATTTTGAAGAGGAATAACTTTAAGATTCAACATTTTTTAATTCTTAATCGCTATGAGTAACGAAAATATAGTCAATAAAACGATACTTTTTGTAAAGGAAAAACTGGAAAATGCCGAAGGCGGACACGACTGGTTTCATATAGAAAGAGTGTTTAAAAACGCAGTATCAATCTCTGACCACGAAGTTTGTGACATTACTGTTGTGAAACTTGGAGCATTGCTTCACGATATTGCCGATAGTAAATTTCATAATGGAGACGAATCAATTGGACCCAAAATAGCGCGCGAATTTCTCGAAAGCGAAAATCTTGACGAAGGCACAATCCAGCATGTCATAAACATAATAGAAAACATCTCTTTTAAAGGCGGAAACTCAGAAAAGACATTCTCATCTGTCGAATTGGATATCGTTCAAGACGCAGATCGTTTGGATGCTATTGGTGCCATTGGAATAGCAAGAGCTTTCAATTATGGAGGTTTCAAAAACAGGCCCATATTTAATCCGAAAATTGCTCCAAATCTTAGAATGAGCAAAGAAGAATACAAAAATAGTGAAGCACCAACATTGAATCATTTCTACGAAAAACTATTGCTTTTAAAGGACAAAATGAATACTGAAACTGGTAAGCAAATGGCTAAAGATAGACATCAATTTATGATGACCTTCCTTTCGCAATTTTATGCGGAATGGGACGGGGAGAAGTAGGATTTAAGATTTTAGATTTCAGATGTTTCTTGGGTACTGGTTTTAAAATCAAAAATCAGCAATCGTTAATCAAAAATTAGCAATCAAATTCCTTTTTCCTTCATTTCTAAAATCACATCCGAAGCATTTTTAAAAGTTGGAGCTTGCTCAATAATGCTTCCTATACGCTTTTTATTGAGTTTAAAAGTAATATCATTCTCTGTAGTAAACAATAACGCAGTTAGAAACGGATTATTCATATACGGTGCTAAAACAAAAAAAGCTTCTTCCAGCGAATGGAAACTTTCTACTTCTTCAGTTTTATAGCGTGCTGTAATCGAAAGGCTGAAAACGTCATCATTCAACACGGGACGCACATAAATATTTTTCAATTCTGTGTCGCCAATGGTTTTTGCCAAAGTTAATTTGGCATAAGTTTTATTTTCGATGCTTTCTTTTACTTTTTCCCAGAATTGGGCAAATACAGGCTGGAAGGGCATAAGGTTATCTTTATTTATTGATTATTTAATTATTATTTCCCTTTAAACTCCGCTTTCCTTTTCTCCAAAAACGCGGTTGTTCCTTCCTTGAAATCTTCGGTGGCGAAACAATAGCCAAAAGCGTTAATTTCGACATCAAATCCATTTACACCCGAGATATAGTTGGCGTTTATAGCTTCAATGGCTTTGGTAATTGCAACTGGAGAATTTTTCATAATTCTTGTGGCAATTGTCATATAAGTCGAAAACAAATCAGTTTGTGGCACCACGTGATTGACTAATCCGTATATTTTTGCTGTTTCAGCATCAATCATTCCGGCAGTCATAATCATTTCCATTGCACGACCTTTGCCAATAATTTGAGGCAAGCGTTGCGTTCCTCCGTAACCCGGAATAACACCAAGTGAAGTTTCTGGCAAACCCATTTTGGCATTCTCGGAAGCAATCCTGAAATGACAAGCCATCGCCAATTCTAGTCCACCACCAAGAGCAAATCCATTAATGGCAGCAATTACAGGAGTTTTCATATTTTCTATAAAGTCGAATAATGTTTTCTGTCCTTGAGCCGCTAATTGTGAACCTTCAATGGATGTGAAATGCGCAAATTCAGAAATATCGGCACCCGCCACAAAAGCTTTTTCTCCACTTCCGGTTATGATAATTACTCGAACATCGTGATTTTCATCGACTAATTTTAAGGTTTCGTGCAACTCTTGAATTGTTGCTCTGTTTAAGGCATTTAACTTTTCCGGACGATTGATGAAAATAGTTGCAATGCCTTTTTCGTGTTCCAAGATGATGTTTTCTAGTGCCATAATTCAGTTTTTATGTATTTATTATTGGAAGAGAAACAATAAATGTTGTTCCTTTTCCTTTTTGTGATTCGAACGTAATTGTTCCTTTATAATTTTCGATAATGTTTTTGATGATGCCAAGACCCAATCCCATTCCACTTGTTTTTGTGGTGAATTTTGGTTCAAAAATCCGATTGAAATCTTCTTCTGCTATTCCAATTCCGTTGTCCGCAACAGTGATTAATACATTGTTGTTTTCTTTTTTTATAGTAACAGATATTGCTTTATTATCTTGATTTTCCGGAATGGACTGAATGGCATTTTTGACCAAATTGGTAATGATTCGGATGAGTTGCGTCCGGTCAATTTTCGAAATAATCTCTTCTTCTTCCGCTTTAAAAACTATGTATTCTTCATTAAAAATATCCATTGTCAATTCTACAACATCAACCACATTAAGTGTTTCATTTTGTTGTGCTGGCATTGACGCAAAGTTAGAAAATGCTGAAGCTACTGAACTCATAGTGTCAATTTGTTGTATCAAAGTTTCGGAATAATCGTTGATTTTCTGTTTGAGGTTGGGGTCGTTTGGGTCAAACTTTCTCTGAAAACTTTGCACTGTCAATCGCATTGGCGTAAGCGGATTTTTGATTTCGTGTGCCACTTGTTTTGCCATTTCCTGCCAGGCTTCTTCCCGTTCGCTTTGGGCTAATTTAAGCGCACTTTCTTCCAATTCATCGACCATTGCATTGTAAGCTTTTATCAAAAGATTGATTTCTTTACTGCTGGCTTCGAGAACAATTTTCTCATTTTTTTGGTTCAAACTTGTTTCGCTCAATTTATCAGAAATGGTCTTCAATGATTTTGTAATATAAGACGAAAGAAAATAAGCAACAGCAAATGCGACCAAAAGCATAAAAGAATAAACTTGTGCTAATCGAATCAAGAAATTTTGCAATTCGGTTTGATAATAACTGTCATCTTCGACATAAGGTAAATTCAAAATTCCCAATGGCTTAAATTTGTCGTCTTTTATCAAACTATAAGAAGAGCGGTTTTTTTCTCCGTCTATATTTTTGATGTCAACATATCGTTTTTCGATAGAAGATTGGACGAGTTTTATGATGTATTTTGGAATTGGTGGAGCAACTGGATCAATAGAAAAATTTGATTTCGATGATTTTAAAAGCTTTCCGTCCAAGCTGTAAATATTTATTTCAAGATTGTGAATATCAGATAATTCGTGAATTTTATCCTTAAAAATCAACGAAAGATTATTTGGCGTAAGCGGATAAGTAGTGTTTGAAAGCACATAATTGATATTCTCTTTTATGGCGTCTTCCTTGCGATCCAGTCTTTCCTGATGGTACTGTTTAGCTTCGTTTTTGAATTGAAAAATCGAAATTGTGGCTAATAATATCGACGCTACAATAATCAATACAATCATCGAAAGGAAAATCCTAATTTGTAATGAAAGCATCGATATCTTGAAGCCGTTTAACATATTTAGGATTTGTTTTTTTCTCGAATTCTTTTGTAAAACTTAAAGCCAAGCATAATCAAAATCGAAAAAAGCATAATTCCGATAACTCCATAAATCCAGTTTACGGCATTTTTCAGAATGACCAAAAACACTACAGCAAATAAAATAATTGTAGCCCCTTCGTTCCACAAACGCATATAATTTGTAGAGTATTTTACTTCGTCGTTTTGCAATTCCCTGAATATTCTATGGCATTTATAATGGTATAGATACAGCGCAAAAACAAAGCCAAGTTTCACGTGCATCCAAGGCATTTGCAACCAAGCGTTACCAATATCCGTAAAAAACAACATCCAAAACGCAAAAATACTAGCCAAAACTGCGCTAGGCCAAGTGATGATATACCACAAACGATAGGTCATTATTTTGAATTGTTTTTGCAGAATTTCCTTTTCAGGCGAAGGTTTATCGTTGGCTTCTATTTGGTAAACAAACAAGCGAACAATATAAAAAAGTCCGGCAAACCAAGTGATTACAAAGATGAGGTGAAGGGATTTTAGGTAATTATAATATTCCATCGTTGGTATTTATTAAATGCAAATTCATTTCTCTTTTTAAAAAAATCCCCGTTAATATGGTCGACAATACATCAGCAATTGGAAACGAAATCCATACGCCGAAGACGCCCATAAAATTAGGTAAAATAAGCACTAAAGGGATTAAGAAAAAACCTTGTTTGCTTAAAGTTAGTAACAATGCTTTTCTTGCTTTTCCCGCAGCCTGAAAATAGGCAGCGCCAATTAATTGTATGGCAATAATTGGTGAGGCGGCAAAAACCCACCGCAAAGCTTCGGGTGTGTCGGCAATTACTTTTGGGTTTGTTGTGAAAATGGTAACTATTGGTTTTGCAAAAACAAAAATCAAAATAAATGTTAGTGTTGCCAGAATGGCTGCATATTTAATAGAAATTGTGACACTTTTATTTACACGTTCGTAATTTCCCGCACCATAATTAAATCCGGCAATCGGCAAAAAACCTTGTGTAATTCCCAGAATTGGAAACAAAGCAAACATTAACATTCTGCTGATAATTCCATACACAACAATTGCATTTTCACCTCCATGAGCATATAAATTGTGATTTATAATGATCGCCAAGATGCTGACCACTCCTTGTCTCGAGAAAGTTACAATGCTCAGTTTAGTGATTTCTTTTATAATGGGAAAATTAAATTTGAAATAACGAATTTTGAGATTTAATTCACTTCTAAAGATAAAAAACCACAAGACAAATACAAAACACATGAAGTAGGAAATGGCTGTTGCCAATGCTGCCCCAAAGATTCCTAAATTCATATATTTAATAAAAATAATATCAAAGATTATATTAAAAAATGCAGGAACAATCATTGCCACCATCGCAAATTTAGCTTTTCCTTCTGCACGAATGATGTTATTTCCCATCATACAAAGCGCTAAAAAAGGAACACTGATAATGATTGGAATAAAAAATTCTTTTGCAGGCTCCATAATAGCTCCTTTTGCGCCAAAAAGCAGCAGCATTTTATCACTAAAGAAAAGGCCAACTAAAACAAAAAACACAGCTAAGAGCAACGTCATCATAATTTGATTGCCAAAAGTTGATAATGCTTTTTCTCTATTATTTGCTCCCAAAGCTCTGGAGAGAACAGAACCTCCTCCAACTCCAATAGCCATTCCCAAAGAAGAAATCAGAAAAGTAATCGGTAAAACTACAGTTAACGCGGCAATGGCTATTGAGCCAATCCACTGACCAACAAAAATGGTATCTATTAAGACATTCACTGACATAAATAAAATTCCAATAGAAGCAGGAACTGCCTGATTTATCAAGAGTTTTTTTATGTCAAGTGTTCCTAATTCTTCAGCAGTAACCGCCATTAAAGTAAAAATTATTTATTTTCAGCTTCTTCTTATTATTTGAGGTTTGACCATTCTTCAATCCAATTTGCTACCGTTTTACACCATTCATCATCATCGTTCAAGCAAGGAATCGCTATAAAATTTTCCCCTCCGTGTTCCTTGAATTGGTGATTGGCTTCCATTGCAATTTCTTCCAATGTTTCTAGACAATCTGAAACAAAAGCAGGCGTAACAACTGCTAGGTTTTTAATTCCTTTCTCTGGCATTTTGTTTACTTCAACATCGGTGTAAGGCGTAAGCCATTTGTCTCCTGCCAAACGAGATTGGAAAGTTTGGCTGTATTTCCCTTCTGGGATTCCTAAAAGTTTCACTACTTGTTTTGTAGTTTCATAACATTGGTGGCGGTAACAAAATTCGTGTGCTGGAGAAGGCGTGTTGCAACAAGAACCATCAATTTTGCAATGAGAGTTGGTGATATCCGTTTTGCGAATATGACGCTCTGGGATTCCGTGATAAGAGAATAATAAATGATCATAATCAAAACCTTCCAGATGGGATTTAATAGAATCTGCAAGATTTTTTAAATAATCGGGCTTGTTATAAAAAGCAGGAACTATTGTAAATTTCATTTCCGGGAAATGTTTTTTACGCAAGTCTTCCGCTAATTCTAAAATGGTCGTAGTTGAAGCCATAGCGTGTTGCGGATACATCGGAAAAAGCAATACTTCGTCTATGCCTTTGTCGTGTAATTCCTGTAATCCAGATAAAAGGGATGGTTTTCCATAACGCATAGCCAATGAAACGGGAATTTTAGCCAACTTTTTAACTTTTTCGTGCATTCTTTTAGAAATCACCACAAGAGGAGAACCTTCATCCCACCAAATTTTGGCATAAGCTGCAGCTGATTTTTTAGGTCTTGTTTGAAGAATTATTCCACGAACTAACAATGCTCGCAATAAAAACGGAACGTCAATCACGTATTTGTCCATTAAAAATTCGTCTAAATACGGTTTTACATCTTTTGCGGTTGGACTTTCAGGGGAACCAAGATTTACTAATAATACTCCTTTCATATTTTGTTTTTTTTCGGATAAAAGTAACTTAAACTTACTTTTTATTTTTTACGTTTTACTATTTTTTTGATTTTGTTTACTTTTTAAAAAAGTAACTAGGTGTTTGGATTAATGGACATCAAGTATTTCTTCGGAGTTGTTCCAAATTTCTTCTTGAAAGCAGCGATAAAGTGGCTTCCGGTGCTGTAGCCAATTTTCAAACCAACTTCGTTTACATTATAAGACCCACTGTCCAATAATTTTCTAGCTGAATCCATTTTGTAATCAAATAGAAAGCCATAAACGGTATCGCCGTAAATTTGTTTAAAGCCCATTTTTAGTTTTTTCAAATTCAGACCTACTTCATCGGCAAGTTCCTGCAATCCTGGTGGTTCAGCCATATTGGAAAGAATGATTTCCTTAGCTTTTTTAATTTTCAATACATTTTCTTCGTCAATCAAAAACGGACATTGTTCTGCATTTGAATCTTCGGTTCTATTGAAATAAAGACTCAATAATTCGTACCCTTTTCCTTTGTAATACAAGTTTTTTATTGATGGATGTAAATTATAATTAAACAATTGACTTAAAACAATCGCCATCGAAGGACTGATATCTCCTTCTTTATAATATTTTTTATCCTTGTTGTCGTCGCTCAAAAAAGTAATGTAATTGGCTTCAGTAGAAAATAAATTATGAAATTTTTGGATGGAAATAATAACTGAAATCACCCAAGAATTGGGCTCTATTTCTAAGTTTAATGGTAGTTCTTTTTGCGGATTGTATAATAACAAAGATTTTTCCTCCCTTAAGTCCAAGGCATAATTCCCTTGGTTGAAAATAAATTTGGCTTTTCCTTTCAATCCAAAGTGAAATTGGATTAACCCACTTTTAACTTCACGCTGGGTATAAAAGACTTCATCACTGTTGTTTTCGAAACGGAGTAGGGTAAAGTCATCTTCAATTGTTATAATATCTCGAGAACTCATTGCGACATTTTTTATTAGTAAATATGATAAATATCAGGTTTTTGTTTATAAGAAACTAGTACATTTGTTTTATAAAAGCCTAATTTCATTACAAAAATAGTGTTTTTTACAAGAGAAATTATATTTATCAACAAAAAATCATTCAGCGATACAAATAGTACTTTCAGCGTTACTTTAATAGAAACCTTAATTCTAAATTTGTCAAGCATATCAGAAAAAGATTATTTATGGAAAATCTAAATTTATCAAAACATAAAACTTTCTACTCCATTGGGTTGAGTTACAAGAAAGCTGATGCGGAAGTTAGAGGAAAATTTAGTTTGGATGCCAAAGCAAAAACTAATGCGTTGCTTCAAGCCAAAGAAAGTGGATTAGAGAGTTTAGTCATAATATCTACCTGCAACCGCACCGAAATTTATGGATATGCAGAACATCCTTTCCAGCTAATAAAATTGATTTTAGAGAACAGCAACGGTACAGTTGAAGAATTTCAAAGAGTTGGATTTGTTTATAAAAATCAAGAAGCCATCAATCATTTGTTCCGTGTAGGAACTGGTTTAGACAGCCAAATTCTTGGAGATTTCGAAATAATAGGTCAAATAAAATCGAATTTTGAAGAGTCTAGATCTTTGGGTTTAGTCAATGCTTTTTTAGATAGATTAGTTAATACGGTTATTCAAACCAGCAAAAGAATAAAAAACGAAACCGAAATTAGCTCAGGAGCAACTTCAGTTTCCTTTGCAGCGGTTCAATACATAATGAAAAGTGTTGAGGACATTGGTAACAAAAACATTCTGCTTTTTGGAACTGGTGAAATAGGCAGGAACACTTGCGAAAACTTGGTAAAACATACCAAAAACGAAAAAATCACCTTAATAAACAGAACTAAAAGTACCGCCGAAATATTGGCCGGAAAACTTAATCTTGTTGTAAAAGATTATTCTGATTTACATTTAGAATTACAAAAAGCTGACGTTTTAGTTGTGGCTACTGGAGCTCACAATCCTACGATTGACAAAGCTATCCTAAATTTAAAAAAACCAATGTTGATTTTGGATTTGTCCATTCCAAAAAATGTTCACCTTAATGTCCAAGATTTAAAAGAGGTAACTTTAATTCATATGGATCATTTGTCTCAAATGACGGATGAAACTCTCGAAAGAAGAAAACAACATATTCCTGCTGCCGAAGCCATTATCGAGGATATGAAATTAGAGCTTAATATTTGGATGAATGGTCGAAAATTTGCGCCAACAATTCAAGCATTGAAAGCAAAATTGAGTGATATTGTAGCCGGTGAATTAACTTTTCAACGTAAAAAATTATCTGATTTTGATGAAGAACAAGCCGAATTAATTGGTTCCAGAATTATTCAAAAAATCACTAATCATTTTGCGAGTCACTTAAAAGACGAAAATACTTCGGTTGACGAAAGTATCGAGTTTATTGAAAAAGTATTTCAAATTGGTTTTTCAACTCCAAAAAAAGAAATCTCCATCGTCGAAGAAAAGTACAAAATTACCCTATCATAGTAAAAATCTAAACGAACCTTAATATCTTTATGGTTTATAAAAAAGAAAAGGTTTAATGGATTCAAACAAAACAATAAGAATTGGAACGCGCGACAGCGAATTAGCACTTTGGCAAGCCCACACAGTTCAAAAAAAATTAAACGATTTAGGTTATACAACCGAAATTATTGCCGTAAAATCTCAAGGAGACATCATTCTCGATAAACCTCTTTACGAACTCGGAATCACAGGAATTTTTACAAAAACCCTCGACATCGCTATGATAAATGGCCAAGTTGACATTGCTGTGCATTCGATGAAAGATGTGCCAACGGCTTTGCCAATTGGGATTATTCAAGCTGCGGTTCTCGAAAGAGCTAATACTTTGGATATTTTAGTTCATAAAGGAAATCTTGATTTTCTTCAAGGAAACGGAACAATCGCCACCGGAAGTTTGCGTCGTCAAGCACAATGGTTGCATAAATACCCAAATCACACAGTTGTCGATTTACGCGGAAACGTGAATACTCGAATGCAAAAATTGAACGATAGCGATTGGAACGGAGCTGTTTTTGCTGCAGCCGGACTCGAACGCATCAACTTAAAACCAACGGATTTTATCGATTTAGATTGGATGATTCCTGCTCCTGCACAAGGCGCAATGGTAATTGTTGCGATGCAAAATGATGATTTTTGCAAAGAGGCTGTTGCCAAATTAAATCACAATGAAACCGAAATTTGCACCCAAATCGAAAGACAATTTCTAAAAACGCTTGAAGGTGGTTGTACTGCACCAATTGGTGCTTTGGCAAAAATAAATAACAACGAAATTCATTTTGTTGGGAATCTATTCTCCATTGATGGGAAAGAAAAACTGGAAATCGAGAGAACCATTTCATTAAACAATTGGACTGATTTTGGAAAGAATTGTGCCAATGAAATTTTGGAAAAAGGTGGAGATAAATTGATGAAAACGATTAAGGAAAGTTTGAAGAAGTAATTTTTATAACAACCTTTTTCAGGATTCAAAGATGGATAAAGCTGTATTAATTAAAAATATATGTGGATTATTATTGGATGATAAAAGGCAAGATTGTGTAGATTTTGCTAATGAAAATTATCCTTTCATTAATAATTTGTCTCAGAAAAGACAATATACAAAACATCAAATGTGTAAAGTTTTTTTAAGAGATGGATTTATTGATAGATATTCTGGCGACAAACTAATATTTCCAGGATTGATTAAGATATTGACATTAGAATTTTCGGATGTTTTTAAATATCACCGAAATTGGAAAATGTCAGAGACACATATGATTTATTGGGATCTATTTCCGACAATTGACCATTTGATTCCAGTTGCAAGAGGAGGAGAGGACAATGATAGTAACTGGATTACAACTTCTATGATTCGTAATTCTGCCAAGTCAAATTGGACAATTGAAGAAATTGGTTGGAAATTACAGGATAAAGGGCAACTTGATACTTGGGATGGATTAGTAAGTTATTTTATAAATTTGACTGATAAAAACCCTGATTATGAAAAGGATAATTACATAAAAGGATGGAAAGTAGCACTGTTAAAAGCTATGAAAGAAACAAAAAAATGAATAAACAAATCAGCATTCTATCCACAAAAATACTTTTGAGTTCTCAAAAGCAAGCCTTGTTGGATGGCGGTTTTTCAGTAATCGATGCCAATTTCATCAAAACAGAAAACTCGGATTTTGACTTAAAAGGAATCAATGATAATTTGATTTTTACTAGTCAAAATGCGGCTCAAAGCGTATTACTTCACCCAAAAAGCGAAGAATTAAAAGCTAAAAACGTGTTTTGTGTGGGTATAAAAACAAAAGCATTATTGGAAGAAAATGGTTTTAATGTTGATGTTTACGTTGATTATGCTTCTGATTTAGCAGAAATCATCACCTTGATTTATTCCAATGAAAGTTTTACTTTTTTTAGCGGCAATTTGCGGAAAGAAACTTTGCCAAAAGCGTTGAAAGCTGCCAAAGTCAATTTCAATGAAATTCAAGTGTATGAAACTACTTTAACGCCACAAAAAATAAAAATCGCAATTGATGGAATTCTGTTTTTTAGTCCGTCAGCCGTTGAAAGTTATTTGAAGGATAACAAAATAAAAAACGAAATTTGCTTTTGTATTGGTGAAACCACGGCAAGCTCATTAGAAACAATAACAAGAAATATAATAGTCGCAGATCTGCCTTCGGTTGAAAATGTGATTGAGGATGTAATCGAAGAATATAAATAAACTTGGCGAATTAGCGCCTTTCTAGCTAGAAATTATGATAAAGAACGACCTATTTTTAAAAGCATTAAGAGGAGAAACAGTAGAACGTCCACCAGTTTGGATGATGCGTCAAGCCGGAAGATTTTTGCCTGAATTCCGTGCAATGCGTGATAAATATGATTTTTTTACCCGTTGTGAAACTCCAGAATTAGCTGCCGAGATCACCGTGATGCCTATTCGTAGTATTGGACCGGATGTGGCAATTTTGTTTTCGGATATTTTGGTAGTGCCAAGAGCGATGGGAATCCACGTGGAATTAAAAGACAATTTGGGACCCATTATCCCAAATCCAATTCGCACGATGGAACAAGTAAACCAAGTTTATGTTCCTAATATTCAAGAAACGTTGGGTTACGTAATGGATGCCGTGAAATTGACTAAAGAAATGTTGAACGATGAGGTGCCATTAATTGGTTTTGCCGGTTCGCCTTGGACAATTTTTTGTTATGCAGTGGAAGGAAAAGGATCGAAAAGTTTTGATACTGCCAAAGGATTTTGTTTCTCAAACCCAGTTGCAGCACACACTTTATTGCAAAAAATCACCGATACCACAATTTTATATTTAAAAGAAAAAGTAAAAGCAGGTTGCGATGCCATCCAAATTTTTGATTCTTGGGGAGGAATGCTTTCGCCAATGGATTATCAGGAATTCTCATGGAAATACATTAACCAAATCGTAGAAGCATTGGCAGACGAAACACAAGTAATTGTTTTCGGAAAAGGATGTTGGTTCGCGCTTGGCGAAATGGGAAAAAGTAGAGCTTCAGCATTGGGAGTAGATTGGACTTGTACGCCAAGAAATGCACGTTATTTGTCAGGTGGAAACATCACTTTGCAAGGAAATTTTGATCCGTCAAGATTGCTTTCTCCAATTCCTGTCATCAAAAAAATGGTTCACGAAATGATTGACGAATTCGGAAAAGACAAATATATAGCCAATTTAGGTCACGGAATTTTACCAAATATTCCTGTGGATCACGCTAAAGCATTTATTGATGCTGTGAAGGAATACAAGCAGAAATAAGGATTTAAATGCTGAATAAAGGATTACGCGACCAGGAAAGCATTCGAATAGATAATATTCTAAAGGTATTGCATTCACTGACTTTTGTGCTGAAATTCTGGAATTTAGAAGATATTTTCCAACTCGAAAATGAGTTAAAAGATTTGGGGATGAATGTCGAAACGCTGCGTGATCTCGATGAAAAGCAATTGATTTCCCATTTGGAACGTCTTCATTTTGAATGGAAACATTTCGAAATATTTGCTGATTTTTTGATTACTCTTTCGAAAGAAAGTCATTTTAATTTTTCTAAAAAAGCCATTGCAATATATGGTTATGTTCAACAAGAAAGTAAGACTTTTTCGTTTGAAATATTTAATAAGTTAGCTGCTGCAAAAGCAAATTTATAATTAGAATGATTTATTTCAATGCATACACAAGCTTATGAGATTTAATAATTGGAGATTAGAAACTATTGATAAAATCCTTCCCGAAGAATTTTTCGAGCTTATTTCTAAAAATAAAAGTCATATTGAGAAAACGTTTCCCGTTACAGTTTCTAATTGTTTGGATATTGAAAAAACAATAAATTTTATAAATAATAACATTCAGAAACAGGAAAACAAAGAAAATTATTATTACTATATAAAAAATAATGAAACGAATAATTTGATTGGCTATGTTTGTGTTAAGAACATAAAATTAGATATTTTAAAATGTGAATTAGCTTATTTTATTGATGCTGCGTTTGAAGGACAAGGCATTATTTCAAAAGCAGTTTCTCAAACCATTGATTTTGGTTTTGAGGAATTAAAAATGAATAAAATATTTATTTGCACTTCAAAAGTCAATAAAGCTAGCCAACAAATTGCATTAAAACATAATTTTATTCAAGAAGGAATTTTGCGAGAAGAATTCAAAAACCACGAAGGAGTTTTAGAAGATATTGTATATTTCGGATTATTGAAATCAGATTACCAAAATGAAAAATAAATTTTACCAATATATACAAAACCTTCAAGACCAAATCTGCAAAGGATTAGAAGATGCTGATGGCACAACTAAATTCCGTGAGGATATTTGGGAGCGACCAGAAGGAGGTGGCGGACGAACACGTGTGATAGAAAACGGAGCAGTTTTCGAAAAAGGGGGAGTTAATATTTCTGCCGTTCATGGAAAATTACCGGACAGTATGCAAAAATTGTTCAACGTGGGTGAAGCTGATTTTTTTGCTTGTGGATTGAGTTTAGTTTTGCATCCAAAAAGTCCAATGGTGCCAACGGTTCATGCTAACTGGCGCTATTTCGAAATGTATGACGATAATGGAAACGTGATTCAGCAATGGTTTGGAGGCGGACAAGATTTAACGCCTTATTATTTGTTTGAGGAAGATGCAAAACATTTTCATCTAACCTGTAAAACCGCTTGCGATAAACACAATCTTGAGTTTTATCCAAAATATAAAAAACAATGCGATGGGTATTTTTGGAATGCACATCGAAATGAAGGGCGAGGAATTGGCGGATTATTTTTCGATTATTGTAAAGCAACCGAAGATATGTCAATAGAAAATTGGTTCAACTTTGTAACTGAAGTCGGTAATAGTTTTCTGGAAGCTTATGTTCCAATTGTTGAAAAAAGAAAAAATTTATTATATTCGGATGCCAATAGAACTTGGCAGGAAATCCGTCGAGGTCGTTATGTCGAATTCAATTTGGTACACGACAAAGGCACGTTGTTTGGTTTAAAAACCAACGGCCGAATCGAAAGCATCTTGATGAGTTTACCACCACACGTACAATGGGTGTATGACCATCATACTGAAAAAGGAACCGAAGAAGAAAGATTATTGAAAGTATTAGAAAAACCAGTTGATTGGGTTTAACAGAAACGTTAACCTTTAACTTTAAAACAAAATATTATGTTTCCACTACAAAGAAATCGTCGTTTAAGAACCAACGAATCCATTCGTGCCCTAGTTCGTGAAACCTCATTAAGTCCAAACGATTTTATGCTTCCTATGTTCGTTGCCGAAGGAAAGGACGTGAAAATCCCTATTGCATCTATGCCAGGAATCTATCGTCATTCATTGGATAACACCATCAAAGAAGTCAAAGAAGCTTGGGATTTGGGCATTAAAGCAGTCAATATTTACGTTAAAGTCAGTGAAAACCTGAAAGACAATTTAGGTGTCGAAGCTTGGAACAAAGACGGATTAATGCAACAAACCATTCGTGCCATCAAAGACACTGTTCCTGAAATGATTGTAATGCCGGACGTAGCTTTGGATCCTTATTCAATTTACGGTCACGACGGAATTATCAGAAACGGACAAATTGTAAACGATGCCACAATTGAAGCTTTAACTCTAATGAGTTTGAGCCACGCTGAAGCAGGTGCAGATTTTGTTGCACCAAGCGATATGATGGACGGTCGCGTTCTAGCCATTCGCAAAGCTTTGGAAGAAAACGGACATCACAATGTAGGAATAATGAGTTACAGCGCCAAATATGCTTCGGCATTTTACGGTCCGTTTCGCGAAGCCCTAGATTCTGCTCCAGTAGATTTAAACAATGTTCCTAAAGATAAAAAAACATACCAAATGGATTATGCCAATCGCATTGAAGCCATTCGTGAAACATTGGACGATGTAGCTGAAGGTGCCGATATTGTGATGGTAAAACCAGGAATGGCTTATTTGGACATCGTTCGTGAAGTTAAAAATGCCGTTCACGTTCCAGTGGCAGTTTATCAAGTTTCTGGCGAATATGCAATGGTAAAAGCCGCTGCCGAAAGAGGTTGGCTTGACCATGACCAAATTATGATTGAACAATTGTACTGCATCAAAAGAGCCGGAGCCAATATTATTTCGACTTATTTTGCCAAAGAAGCAGCAAGACTTTTAAATAAATAAAATGAAGAAAACAGTATTATTAGCAACAGTTTTAGCAATTACATTATCTTTTATATCTTGTAAAAAAGGAGGTTCAGATGAATCTTTTGGCAAACCTGAAAACACAACCGAAGTTCAAAAACCTGAAGATTTAGGAAAGGAAATTTTTGAAGGAAAAGGAGCTTGTGTTACTTGTCACAAACCAGACGTAAAACTCGTTGGACCAAGTTTACAAGACATTGCCAAAATCTACAAAGATAAAAACGGGGATATGGTTACATTTCTTAAAGGTGAAGGCGAACCAATTGTTGACCCAACGCAATATGCAGTGATGAAAGTGAATTTTGCATTAACCAGCACCTTTTCAGAGGAAGAATTAAAAGCTTTGGAAGCCTATGTTTATTCAAATTTAAAATAACCTTTATTCATAGAGCTTGTTGAGGTTTGAGAGATATTTAAAACATAAACCATTTCGATCGAAATGGTTTTTTGTTTTTATTAAATCATTATATTTGGATATAATATTAATAAAAGATGAAATTAAAAATCACAAGTGTACTATTTCTTTTAATGATTTTTTGTCTTCAAGCCCAAAATTCTATTATCCCAACTCCTGTAAATTATGTTTCACAACAAGGGACTTTTGTTTTAAACTCAAAAACAATAGTTTATCTAGTAAATAGCAATCCCGAATTACGTCAAATTGTTGATTTGCATTTCAGTTCTTTAAATGGAAATAGATTTGTTATTTCTTTAGAAAAACCAATTAGTAATTCAAAACATATTGCTATTGAATTAAACAAAATTCAAGATGAAAGTCTTGGAAAAGAAGGGTACACTTTAGATGTTGAAGAAAAAGGAGTCGTGTTAAAAGCGAATACTATTTCTGGATTATTTTATGGTTTACAAACTTTCGATCAAGTATTGCCTTTTGAAAAAATTTCTAAAGAAAGCATCAAGATTCCTGCTTGTAAAATCAAAGATTATCCACGTTTTGGTTGGCGAGGTCTAATGCTCGATGTGAGTAGACATTTTTTTACGACAAACGAAGTGAAAGAATACATTGATTGGATGTCTAAATATAAATTCAATGTTCTGCACTGGCATCTCTCAGATGATAATGGTTGGAGGATTGAAATCAAAGCATTACCAAAACTTACTGAAATAGGAGCTTGGCGTGTAGAACGATTTGGCATATTTGGCACAGTTGAAGCTCCAAATCAAGGCGAAAAAACACCTTATGGAGGGTTTTATACTCAAGAGGAAATCAAAGATGTTATTAAATATGCTAAGGAGAGACAAATTACGATTATACCCGAAATTGATGTGCCAGGACATTCTATGGCCTTGCTTGCGGCTTATCCTGAATTGTCTACACTAAAAGAGACTAAGATGGTTAACCCAGGTTCTAAATTTGCAGAATGGCATGGTGATGGTACTTTTACAATGTATATTGAAAATTCTTTAAACCCTTCAGACGAGAAAGTTTATTCGATTCTTGACACTATTTTTGGCGAGATAGCTTCTTTATTTCCGGGACAATACATTCACATTGGAGGTGACGAATGTTATCATGGTTATTGGGAAAAGGATGAAAATTGTCAGGCATTGATGAAGAGAGAAAATTTAAAAGATGCCAAAGAATTGCAAAGTTATTTCATAAAAAGAGTTGTTAAAATTATTACTTCCAAAGGGAAAAAAGTAATAGGCTGGGACGAGATTTTGGATGGTGGTCTAGCAGATGGAGCTGCAGTAATGAGTTGGAGAGGCACTCAAGGAGGTATAAAGGCATCTAAATCGGGACATGAAGTCGTAATGTCTCCAAACTCATTTGCCTATTTAGATTATGTACAAGGAGATCCTTCGGTTGAGGTACCAGTTTACGGCAAACTATCTTTAAAAAAAGCATATGAATTTGAGCCTGCACCTGATGGTGTTGATCCAAAATTTATTTTGGGAGGTCAAGGAAACCTTTGGACAGAAAAAGTGCCGACAATTCAGCATGCTTTTTATATGGCTTATCCAAGAGCTTTTGCTATTAGTGAATCAGTTTGGAGTCCATCGAAAAACAAAAATTGGGAAAATTTTTCAGCCAGAGTAGAACAACACTTCAAAAGATTTGATGCTGCGGAAAAACCTATTTGCAAAGCTATTTACGATCCAATTGTTACTACCAAAATGGTGGATGAAAAAATGATTTGTACCCTTTCGAGTGAATTGTCTAATGTTGATTTGTATTATACTATCGACGGCTCTTTTCCAGCAAAATATTCTACAAAATATACTGTTCCTTTTGAAATTCCAAATGAAGAAATTACATTTCGAGTAGTGGCCTATCGAAATGAAATTCAAATAGGAAGAATATTGACTATAAGCAAAGAAATGCTAAAAAACAGAGCTGGAAAATAAATGATAAATATGGAAACTGCCTACATCAAAACGCCTTTAGGAATCGCCAAAATCATGGGCGACGAAAAGGGAATTTCGGTAATTTCAGTTTCGGACGAAGGTGAAGTCTCCACTAAAATCTCTTCAGTTTTAAAAGAAGCAGTTTTGCAACTCAACAATTATTTCGAAGGGAAAAGAAACGATTTCACTTTCAAAATAAACCCATACGGAACTGAATTCCAACAAAAGGTTTGGAAAGGATTACTCGAAATTCCATTCGGGAAGACGATGAGTTATTTGGAATTATCAAAAAAATTAGGTGATGTCAAAGCTATTCGTGCCGTGGCTTCGGCCAATGGGAAAAACCCGCTTTGGATTGTAGTTCCTTGTCACAGAGTCATCGGAACCGACGGTTCACTTACGGGCTATGCCGGTGGATTATGGAGAAAAAAATGGTTATTAGAACACGAAAATCCGACGACGCAACAAAGTTTATTCTAAAAGGATACCATGAATTAGCCCGAATTTCTTTATATTCGTAAACAATTACTTTCAATTTGCAAAAATATCGAATTTTTTTGTGTAGATTCGTATAATTCGTAACAAATGAAAATCTGCGTTATCAGCGTCCCAATATTTAATTTATGATAGAAAAAATCAACCTCAATAATATTCTGTTTCTCGACATCGAAACCGTTCCAGAAGTGGCTAATTTCAATGAGTTAGATGACGAAATGAAAGGACTTTGGGAACACAAAACCCAATACCAGCGAAAAGAAGAATTTACACCGGAGGACTTTTATGAGCGGGCGGGAATTTGGGCAGAATTTGGAAAAATTATCTGTATTTCTGTGGGTTATTTTACCATAAAAGGGGACATTCGGAATTTTAGAGTTACTTCTTTTTTTGGAGAAGAAAAGAAAATTTTACACGATTTTATTAATCTTTTGAACAATCATTTCAATCAGCCGCAACACGTTTTGTGCGGGCATAATGCTAAGGAATTCGATATTCCGTTTATCGCCCGCCGAATGATTATTAACAACATAGCCATTCCCAACAAGCTCAATTTATTTGGCAAGAAACCCTGGGAAATTCCACATTTAGATACTTTGGAATTATGGAAATTTGGCGATTACAAGCATTTTACTTCCTTGAAATTAATGTGTAAAGTACTGGGAATACCTTCTCCAAAAGGCGATATCGACGGCAGTCAAGTTGGTCACGTTTTTTATGTTGACAAAGACATTGACAGAATCGTAACCTATTGCGAGAAAGACACCATTGCAGTAGCGCAGATTTTCCTTCGCCTTCGACGTGAAGATTTGTTGATTGACGAGGAGATTATTCACGTTTAAGCATTTTTTATTGGGATTTACATCGCAATTGATTATACATTTAGGAAAACTATAAATTATAACTTCATTGCTTCGGCGGCTAATCTTCCTGTTTTAAAAGCAGCATTGATGGATCCGTTTAATAAATGATCTCCACAAATAAATAAGGTATCGCTTATTTTTATTTCAGAAGTTGGGATATTATTTCTCACACTGTCCTGAATAGGTAAAGCATAATCGATGCGATAGGTTTTAATCAATTTCCAATCGTGTACTTGTTTTCCATACCATTGTTCCAATTCTTTTTTCATATTTTCAGCCAATTCGCTATCTTCAATATTTGCCAATCCATTATAAGACGCAGATATTAGCACTTTTCCTATTGGTGCATAAGCGACTGAAACATTAGAAATAACGCTCAAATTGTTGACCCATTTTTTATTTGAAGAAGCATTCAAAATGACAATTGCTTTGTTAGAAGGAGCTTTTTTTGATTCAAAATACACATTGGTAACTTTTTGGGCTGTGGTTTTTAGAGTAGGATAAAATTCCTTACTAAATTCATTTGCATTCGTGGCTATAAGAATTTGATTAGCTTCAAAAACAGTTCCATCGTCTAGAGTTAGAGTATTATCCTTTATTGTTGAAACTTTTTTATGGTATTGAATGCTGGATTTTGGTAATAGACTTACTAATTGTTTCGGTATTTCTTCCATCCCAAGGGCTGGTATTGCAACATCCCCATCTGAAAACATTTTCATCACAAAATCGAACATTCGGTTTGAAGTTGTTAAATGGTTTTCCAGGAATATACCCGATAAAAAAGGCGCATAAAAACGTTGAATCATTTTTTGACTAAATCCATAATCCAACAATTGTTTGTGAGTACTTTGTTCGGGTTGTGCAAAAATTTCATCAACAGTCATTTTTTGCAATTTATTTTTGAGCCAAAGCGTATTTATTTTATCCCTTAATGTTCCAACTGGCGCAAATAAGGTGTTGAGCAATGCTGTTGGCCTTCTCAAAGGATCAGCAATTTCGAATGTACCACCATCATAAAGAACAGTTGCTCCTGGCAGCATTTTTTTGAGTTGCAAATCTTTGTAATTCAATAAATCTATGGCTTCTGGATAGGCTGTCAATAAAACTTGAAAACCTCTGTCTAAAAGAAAACCATCATATAAATCTGTTTTTACTCTTCCTCCTGCTCGGTCACTAGCTTCTAAAATGAGCACTTTTCTACCTTGGCGGTGTAAATAAATAGCTGCCGAAAGTCCTGATAATCCTGCGCCAATAATGATTGCATCATGTTTCATAATTATTTGTAAACTTTTATAAATTGCTGTTTTATGGATATGCCTTTTTTTAACTTTTTAACCACAAGTCTCTAAATATATGTTTCTTATCATAATCGTTGGCTTGTTTTTCGATATTAAAATAACGATGACCTCGTGGGTCATTGCCAACACCGGCAAGATACGCCCAATTTCCCCAATTACTGCACACATCATAATCTATAAGTTGTTGTTCAAAATAAGCAGCGCCTAATCGCCAATCGATATTGAGTTCGTTACAAAAATAACTTGCTACATTTTGACGACCCCGATTGCTCATAAATCCTGTTAACTTTAGTTCTAGCATATTAGCGTTTATAAAATCAGAATTTGTGGTTCCGCTAATCCATTGTGACAGTAGGTTTTCATTCAATGATTTGGAGTTTTCTCTATCGGTTTTAATTCCAGAATACAGGAAAAACTTAGTTTGATGTTTTTTGAACATAAACCTAAAAAAATCACGCCATAATAATTCGAAAACCAACCAATAAGTTGAATCGTTTGACCCAAACTGGGATTCGTATTTTTTAATTTCTTGATAAATAAACCGTGGCGAAATGCAACCCAAAGCCAACCAAGCTGAGAATTTTGACGAATAATCTGTGCCAATCATTTCGTTTCTAGTTTCTTTGTAATTTGAAATACTTTTGGTTTCAAAAAAATAATGGTTCAATCGTTTAATCGCCTCATTTTCACCTCCTTCAAATTGTATTGCAGCCCTACAGTCGATGGCTTTATATTCTAAACCTAAATCGGCTAAAGTTGGCAAAACACTTTCTGGAAATTTAGGCGAGTTTATAAATAAAGGCTTGTCGAAAATAGGTCTAACCGTGGCGTCTTTCTCAATTTTTTTTCTAAAATTGCTAAATACATCTGGAATATCCTTGATTGAAAAGGGTAAATCTTCGGCGTGGTATAAAGTGCTGGTACTTGAGGTTTCGAATTCGCATCTTAATTTAAAAAGCTCTGTTTGTAGTAAAAGCTCCATTTGTTTTTCTTCGAAGGCTACTTCACGTTTGGCAAACACTTTTTGAGCTTTATATTCTGCTACTATTTTCGGAATTTCAACTTCAGGTTTCCCTCTTAAAATTAATAATCCAGAATTTAATTCTCTTAAACTTCTATCTAAATTTTGTAAGGATTCTAATAAAAATTGAGCTCTAAAATTGCCAGTCTTCTTAAATCCATAATCAGTTGTTTCAAAATGGGAATCGTCAAAGCAATACACAGGAATTATTTGATCACTTTGTGCGATGGCTTTTACTAGTGTTTCGTTATCGTGAAGTCGCAAATCGGTTTTAAACCAAACTACTGAAGTTTTCATTATAAATTATTAATGTTTTTTAAATAATAATCAGCTTGTTCTAGTAATTCTGCTTTGGCTTTGGGTTGCATTTTTCGCCACACATTATACATCATACCTATTCTTGGATTTTTGCCCAATTTATCTTCGTTTTTGTCATAAAAATTCCAATACAAACTATTAAAAGGACAAGCTTTGTCACCTGTTTTTATTGCTTTTTTGTAAAAACAACTTCCACAATAATGACTCATTTTATCAATATAACTTGCTGAACTCACATAAGGTTTAGTTCCTACAATTCCGCCATCGGCAAACTGGCTCATTCCGCGTGTATTTGTAATTTCGACCCATTCGATTGCATCTATATAAATTCCCAAATACCAAGCATCGACTTCGTCAGGATGAATTCCACAGCCAAAAGCGCAAAATTACCTGTAATCATTAATCGCTGAATGTGATGCGCATACGCATAATCCAACGATTGATTGATGGCGTCTTTCAAACAATTAATTTTGGTGTTTCCAGTCCAAAACCAATTGGGTAATTTTTCTTTATGGTTAAAATAATTCATCGAGGCATATTCGGGCATTTTTAGCCAATAAATTCCTCGCATATATTCACGCCAACCTATAATTTGTCGCACAAAGCCCTCGAGTTGGTTGTATTCAATTTCGGCTGGACGTTTTTGCCATTCGTCAACACATTTATCAATCACTTCTTGAGGAGAAATCATTTTAATATTCATCGAAAACGAAACACGAGAATGGTATAACGACCATTCATTGGGAGTCATTGCATCCTGATAACTACCAAATAACGGCAAACATTCAGCAACAAAAAAGTCTAATAACTCCAGCGATTGTGATCTATTAATTGGCCAAACAAAATTTTTGGCATCAATGTTTCCAATGGTTTTTATGTTTGTTTTTTGAATTTCTGAATAAATTTCTGAAACATCATTGTTAAAAACCAATGGGGAAGTAGGTTTGTGATCTTTAGACAATTTTTTACGGTTTTCGCCGTCGTAATTCCATTGTCCAGTTACCGGTTTATCGCCTTCCATCAATACATTATGTTTTTTTCGCATAGCACGATAAAAACTTTCTAGCAAAAATGTTTTTTTACCTTCAAAGAAATTCCCAAGCTCATTTCTAGTGGTATAAAAATGTTCTGAATCAAGAACTGAATTTGTAATGGAAAGCGTTTTACAAAAGTTTTTTAATGTTTCATCTAGACGATATTCATCAGGAAATTGGTATTCAAAATGAGTGAAATGGTGTTCCTCAATTATAGCTTCAAGATTTTTATTAAAGGATTGTAAGTTGGTTTTATCGTTTAAATGAATATAAATTACGTTGTGCTTTTTCGATTTTAAATCTAAAGTAAAAGTTTGCATTGCCGCAAAGAATCCTACAATTTTCTGAATGTGATGTGTCGCATAATCCGTTTCGGTGCGAATTTCCATCAAGACATAGGTAATCGAATCGTCATTAGTTTCAAACCAAGAATGATTGCTGTTTAGTTGATCGCCAAGTATTAATCTGAGAGTTTTTTGCATTTTTATTTATTCATTCTACATTTATTGCTACAATATTTTACATCGTCCCATACCTTTTCCCATTTTTTGCGCCAAGCAAATGGTTTTAGACAAACCACACAAATTTTGTTAGGTAGATTTTGCTTTTTTACACCTTTCATTTATATAGTTTTAATTGGGTTCTTTTCCATTCTATTTTTACAGACGAACCTTCGGCTATGAAAACAGCTTCGGGTTCTGTAGTATTCAATATCGAAAAAGAGTTGCCATACATAGCTTTAAAATCACAGTCAATTTTATAATTGAATACTTTATTTGTTTTCCAGCTTGGGTGTTGCAATTTGTATTCTTCAGTTTTATGTGCATCAATTTTGGTGAAGCCGTAATAGTGTTCGTAGATAAATTGCTCTAGAGTGTCGTTTTTCATTTCTTTAGTTTCAGTAGAGGCTTCTACATAAATTCGATTCCATTTTTTATTTAAAAGCCATTCGAAATTTGCTTTTTTAATATTGTCATCGTTGCTTATTTCGTGTTTGGTGGGTACAACGGTATAATGTTCTTTGTACAATTTATTAGCCATCCAAGCAACAATTGGATATGGAATAGTTTCGTTTATGAAAACCACTCCACGTTTTATCTTGTTTCCTTCTTTTCGAATCACATAAAAACGCAGATTTATTTCTTCAAAAGTGCCTAAATACGGAATTGGAATGTTGAATAATTTGGTTTTTTTGAACATAAATCCAACCAAACTTATGTAAGCTTTTCCGTTGAACAAATCCAATTCTACTCCTTGTGGTATAAACGGAATAAGAATTTTAGGATCAATTTCATAGTTTGCCATAATAATGTTTTCCCAATTCGCTTTTAAGAATATTGCCATTTTATTTCGTTGCTTTTTTAATTTTCGTTGTTCTTTTTTTAGAATTCGGGTTGGTGACATGTTTTTTCAAAATACGTTTTCCCTCCTCCTTCACTTCGTCTTTTTTGCGAAAACTCCATACAATATCACTGGCATATTTTCGGGTTTCGTCAATATCAACTATTGGAAACGGATAGTCTTTGCCTATTTCACAATTATAAAATTGTTGTTCTAAAACATTCATTTTCCAGGGTTCATGAAGTAATGAAATGGGAATTTCTGCCAATTCTGGTAGCCATTGCTTGATAAAGACACCCTCAGAGTCGTGCTCTTCAGAGTTTTTTATTGGGCTGTAAATACGTATTGTATTAATTCCTGTTGTTCCTGATTGCATTTGCAATTGCGGATAATGAATTCCGGGTTCGTAATCTAAAAACTGCCGAGCTAGAAAATGCAATTCTCGCCAATCTTGCCATAAATTGAAAGTGAAAAAGGAAACAATCATTGCCCGCATTCTAAAGTTCAAATAACCTGTCGCAACTACGCATCGCATGCACGCATCCACAATAGGAACTCCTGTTTTGCCTTCTTGCCACGCTTTGATATAGACTTCGTTTTTTGGCTTTATTAAAGAGTCATAAGCACGATTTACATTTTCAAATTCCATTCGACATTCGTCTTCAAATTTTTGAATAAAATGGCAATGCCAATGTAAACGAGAAACAAAATTAAGAATAGCTCTTTTGTTTTTAGACTCTTCATAATGCTGATTTGCGTATTGATAAATCATTCGCATACTAATGTTACCGTAGGTTAAATACGGGGACAAACGACTACAGCCTTTGCGACTCAAAGCTGGTTTCGAAATGTGTTTGCTATAGTTTACATAGCGTTCTTTAACAAAACTATCGAGGTATCGCCAAGCCAAATTTTCGCCCCCTTGTTGGAAATTTTTGTTGTGAATTGTTATTTCTTTTGAAAATGGTTTGCCTTTTAAATTTTTGTAGAAGAGTGGATCTAAATTTTCAATGGTAAAATTTTCAATATCAATTATTTTTGGGTTATCACGCATTATGTTCTCCCAACATTTGTCCCAGTTTTTTCGTGATTTTAATTTTCTAATAACACCATGCATCTGTGATTCTTTCCATTTAATGTTGCGTTTAGCAAAGAATTGTTGCATTTCAATATCTCTATTGTAGGTGATTTTATTGCCAATTTCTTGGTGCGAATAAACCGCGTGGATATCATAATTTTGAACCAATTTCTCAAATACAGTTTCTACTTCATTATGAAAAACATAGATTTCAGCAGAAATAGTTGACAATTTAGATTGCAAATAATTCAAAGATTCATAAATAAAACGCCAATGGCGAACATCTGAATCATCATAAGACATAACCGAAGGTTCAAAAAAGTATACTAATAGTATGGGTAGATTATCTTGATGAGCCATAAATAGAGGCTCATGATCTACAAGTCGTAAATCACGTTTGAACCATACAATATTTACTGTTTTCTTATTCAATTTGAAGCCATTGAGGTTAGAACTAAATCTGATGGTGTAGATCTCGGTCTGTCAAGTTTTGTGTTTTTGATTTCTGTTTTTTCTTTGAATTCAACGCCTAATTTGAAATTGTTTTCCTTCGTAAGCGTTGGTTCAAAATTGTTTTTGTATTCAGGAATTATTCCTGTAATGTCAAATTACGGATTAGTAGCATCGTATCGAGTAGAGGCAAGATGTTTTTAAACGAAAAGCATCAGTAAGCAGAAAAAACCACAGAAGACAAATCTAGTTTGATCCATTTTTTATCACTATTGAGCTTGAATGATGCAATGTGCTCTTTGCTCCATTCATTGGGGCCAATTAAGGATAAGAATTGAATTCCATCATTTGAATTATACAAATGATAGATTTCGCCTACAACTGGTTCGAATGAAAACTTGGCATTATACACCAAATCGTTCCATTCATACTCTTCCATTAATTTTTTATATTGATCTTTGAGTTCATTAAATTTTCCTTCAAATTCTTTGTTTACTTGGTGGATTCCTCTTGTTTTCCAAGCAACAACATCATCGGTTTTTATTACAGGTGCACCAACAGTCGTTGCGTAGGGTAATAGGTTTGCGTTATACCCTTTTTCTTGAGAGAAAACAATATTGTCTGGTTTTTGTTTTTTCATTTCTTGTTGGAAAAAAATAATAGTGTTTGAATTTCCGTAACTAATCTAATAATATTGTTTAATAAAAATTAATAAAAGTTAAACAAAGGTAAGTCTTTTTTTAAAGATAAAAGACTTTATGTAGATTTTAATATTACTTGATAATATTTAATCGGGAAGGTTATTCAAAATTAAAGACTTAATTATGATTAATGAATTAATTATTACATTTACAAAAATTAGATATTATGGTATTGAGTAGATTTTGGTTGGTGATTTTTATATCTTCAATTGCATTTGTGATTTTCAGCTTGTTTTCTGGTAATAGCTATACGATAGACAGTGTTTTAAACGGGAAAAAAGACGATCCTATTTTGATTTCTGAAAAGTATATGGATCAGATTCCTGTTTTTATAAAAGACAGCATTAATAAATCAGATGAAAAAACCTTTGTTATTAATAGAGATACGTTAAACGCTGATACTACTTATGTTTATAAAAATAAAACAGTAAAAATTTTTAGTGGCGTTCAAAAATCAGATGGTTTATTGCCAACTTGCAAAAGCACATTAGTTGATTTGATTTTGCCTCTTATAGCTTATTTGGCTTTTTTCTGTGGCTTGATGGAACTTTTAATCATTTCTGGAGCATCTGAAAAACTTGCTAAAGTATTGAGTCCGGTGTTTGTGAAAGTGTTCCCAAGTATTCCCAAAAATCACCCGTCGATTTCCTATATGACCTTAAACTTTTCTGCAAATTTCTTGGGATTGGATTCAGCTGCTACACCATTTGGGTTAAAGGCGATGGAGAGTTTGCAGGAACTGAATCCCGATAAAGATCGAGCAAGTGATGCACAAATTATGTTTCTGTGTTTACATGCTTCGGGACTAACTTTAATAGCAACTTCTATAATTGGTTACCGTGCTGCAGCCAATGCCAGCAATCCAGCCGATGTTATGTTACCTTGTATTATCACCTCTTTTATTGGTACAATTGCTGCTTTTCTTATCGTTGGAATTAAACAAAAAATTAATTTCAAAAGCGCTTCTTTGGTAGCGACATTAATGGTGTTAATTGCAGCAATTGTTGGTTTGTTAATGTATGTAAACCATTTGGATTTAATTGGTAAAAACTATTTCACATCAAATCTTTCAGCGTTAATATTGGTAGGAATTATTATTTTTACTTTGATCTTTTCCTTTGTTAAAGAGAAGAAATTTACAGAAGCCAATACTACAGTTTATGAAACTTTTGTGACAGGAGCTAATAATGGAGTTAAAACCGGCGTCACCATTTTCCCTTATGTTTTGGGAATGTTAGTGGCTATTTCTTTGTTCAGGAACAGTGGTTTATTTGAAATTATCAGTAACTGGATTGCTTTTGCTTTTTCTAATATGGGAGTAAGTAAAGAAATCACCGATGCTTTACCTGTAGCATTGCTAAGACCTTTTAGTTCTGCAGGTTCGCGAGGGTTTTTGATAGATTCAATGAATACTTTTGGTGCCGATTCCTTAACGGGAAGATTAAGTAGTATTTTTCAATGCAGTGCCGAAAGTACTTTTTATGTGATTGCAGTTTACTTTGGTTCAGTTAATATAAAAAACACACGTTACGCACTTGGAACAATGCTTTTGGTTGATTTAATTTGTGTAATTACAGCTATTTTTGTGGCGACTTGGTTTTTTTAAAAATTGAATAAGAATGTAATATTAAACGAAAAAAGCCCCGCAAACTTTATGAGGGCACTGAAAAACATTGCTTATTTTGATTAGCGTTGTTTTCAGACAATAAAAAAGTACTTGTAACAGGATTTTAAAATCCTGTTACAAGCACTTTT